>CAYTMB010000213.1:0-3367 GCA_964438465.1 uncultured Rhodovulum sp.
GACTACCTCGGCGACGGCTTCGAGGCGCAGACCTATCCCGACAGCCAGAACCTGTTCACCCTCGGCCGCGCGGTGATCTACCCGGCCGGCTCCTGGGAGATCTCGGGCTTCCGCGCGCTCGCCGATTTCGAGATGGGCGCCTTCCCGCCGCCGGTGCAGGCCGCGGGCGACACCTGCTACATCTCCGACCATGTCGATATCGCGATCGGCCTCAACGCCGCCTCGCCGAACGCCGAGGCGGCGCGAACCTTCCTCGACTGGGTCGGCTCGCCGGAGTTCGCCACGCTCTACGCCAACGCCCTGCCCGGCTTCTTCCCGCTGTCGGACGAGCCGGTGGCGCTCGAGGATCCGCTGGCTCAGGAATTCGTCGGCTGGCGCGAGACCTGCGAGAGCACGATCCGCTCGACCTACCAGATCCTGTCGCGCGGCACCCCGAACCTCGAGAACGAGACCTGGAACGCCTCCGCCAACGTGATCCGCGGGACCGAGACCCCCGAGGCCGCCGCCGCCCGGCTCCAGGAAGGCCTCGCCAGCTGGTTCGAACCCCAGAAGTAGGTTCCGCCCGACACGTCCGCAAGCGCCCGTCGCGGCGGCCCCGACCCCCGGGGCCGCCGCAAACTTTTCCGCCGCCCCGTTGCCGGACCCGCGCCGCGCGCTAATCTGCTCCCGATAGCATCCCAGCCGCCGCGAGGATCCGCCCATGGTCACCTTCACCCTCAACGGACAGGAAAGGACGTTCGACGGCGATCCCGACACGCCGCTGCTCTGGGTGATCCGCGACGTCGAGCGCCTCACCGGCACCAAATACGGCTGCGGCCTCGCGCAGTGCGGCGCCTGCACGGTGCATCTCGACGGCATGACCCGCCGCTCCTGCGTCACCCCGATCTCCAGCGTCGACGGCGGCGACATCGTCACCATCGAGGGCGTCGAGGGCCCCGAGGCCGAGGCGGTCAAGGCGGCCTGGACCGCGATCGACGTGCCGCAATGCGGCTACTGCCAGTCCGGCCAGATCATGTCCGCGGTCAGCCTGCTGCAGCTCGTCTCCTCCCCGACCGACGCCGACATCGACAACGCCATGGCCGGCAACATCTGCCGCTGCGCCACCTATGTCCGCATCCGCCAGGCGATCCACGACGCCGCCGCCACGCTGGAGGGCTGAGCATGACCATCCAGACCCCCGTCGCCACCCGCCGCGGCTTTCTCGCCGGCGCCGGCCTCGTCATCGGCGTGGCGCTGGCGCCGCGCGCCTTCGGCCAGACGCTGTTCCAGGCCGTGCCCGCCGACGCCCCCGCGGGCGCGCTGCCGCTCAACGCCTTCGTGCGGATCGCGCCCGACGGAACGGTGACGGTGCTGAGCAAGCATATCGAATTCGGCCAGGGCCCCTACACCGGCCTCGCCACCCTCGTCGCCGAGGAGCTCGACGCCGACTGGGCGCAGATGCGCGCCGTCGCCGCCCCGTCCGACGACCAGATCTACAACAACCTCGCCTTCGCCGAATTCGGCATGATCGTGCAGGGCACCGGCGGCTCGACCGCGATGGCCAATTCCTACATGCAGATGCGCAAGGCCGGCGCCACCGCCCGCGCGATGCTGGTCGCCGCCGCCGCCGAGAGCTGGGGCGTGCCCGCCGCCGAGATCACCGTCGCGAACGGCCGCATCGCCCACGCCGCCTCCGGCTTCGAGAGCGGCTTCGGCGAATTCGCCGACCTCGCCGCGACGATGCCGGTTCCCGAGGATCCGCCGCTCAAGGACCCCGCCGACTTCGTGCTCATCGGCAAGGACCGCCCGCGGCTCGACACGCCGTCCAAGGTCGACGGCTCGGCGATCTTCACCCTCGACATCCTCGCCGACGACATGCTGGTCGCGATGGTGGCGCATCCGGCGCATTTCGGCGCGACCGTGGCGGGCTTCGACGACGCCGCCGCGCGCGCCGTGCCGGGCGTGGTCGACGTGATCGCGGTCAGCCAGGGCGTCGCGGTCCTGGCCGAGGACACCTTCGCCGCGCTGAAGGGCCGCGCCGCGCTCGAGATCGAATGGGATCTCTCCGCCGCCGAGACCCGGTCGAGCGAGCAGATCTACGCCGACTACCGCGCGCTGCCCGACGCCGAGGCGCTGCCCGCCGCCGCGATCGGCGACGTCGCGGCGGCGATGGCCGAAGGCGGCGTCACCATCGTCGAGAGCGAGATCACCTTCCCCTTCCTCGCCCACGCCCCGCTGGAGCCGCTCGACGCGGTGCTGGTCCGCGCCGCCGACGGCTCGATCGACTGCTACAACGGCGCGCAGTTCCCCGGCCAGGACAAGGCGGCGATCGCCGAGATCTGCGGCCTCGACCCGTCGTTGGTCCGCGTCCACACCCAGCTCGCCGGCGGCAGCTTCGGCCGGCGCGCGCAGTTCGGCTCGCCCTACATGCGCGAGGCCGCCGAGGTCTTCGCCGCCTCCGGCATGACCCGCCCGGTCAAGCACATGTGGACGCGCGAGGACGACATCCGCGGCGGCTTCTACCGCCCGCTGGTCGTGCACCGGATGACCGGCGCGCTCGACGCGAGCGGCGCCATCGTCGGCTGGGACCAGCGCATCGCCTCGCAGTCGATCATGGGCTCGGCCGAGCTCGACCAGACCGTGGTCGAGGGCGCGGCGGACATGCCCTACGCCATCCCGAACCTGCGGGTGATCGCCCACCAGCCGAGGCTCGCGGTGCCGGTGCTGTGGTGGCGCTCGGTCGGGCACACCCACACCGCCTTCGCGGTCGAGACCTTCCTCGACCAGCTGCTCGAGGCCGGCGGCAGGGACGCCGTCGAGGGCCGGCTCGCGCTGCTCGACGGCAACCCGCGCCACATCGGCGTGCTGAAGCGCGTCGCCGAGATCGCCGACTGGGGCGCCGCCCCGGCGGCGGGCCGCCAGCGCGGCGTCGCCGTCCACAAGAGCTTCAACACCTATGTCGCCGAGATCGCGGAGGTTTCCGCCGGGGACGACGGATCGCCGCGCGTGCACAAGGTCTGGTGCGCGGTCGATTGCGGCGTCGCGGTCAACCCCAACATCATCCGCGCGCAGATGGAGGGCGGCATCGGCTACGGCCTCGGCGCGGTGCTGTTCGGCGCGGTCACCCTCGGCGAGGGCGGGCGGATCGTCGAGTCGAACTTCCACGACTACCGCTCGATCCGCATCAACGAGATGCCCGAGGTCGAGGTCGCGATCATAGCCTCGACCGAGGCGCCGACCGGCGTCGGCGAGCCCGGGACCCCGCCGATCGGCCCGGCGGTCTCGAACGCCTGGCGGCGGCTGACCGGCCAGCCGGTGCGCCGCCTGCCGCTCGCCGGCGGGGCCTACTCGTGAGCCGCCGGACCGCGGCGGCCCCGCGGGCGATCGC
>CAYTMB010000213.1:3467-4742 GCA_964438465.1 uncultured Rhodovulum sp.
TCGCCGTCGGCCTCGCCTTCGCCCAGGACGCGCCGCCGCCGGGCGGCCTGCGCGCGGTCGCCGAGTTCGACGGCGTCGCCGACCCGACCGCGCGCTCGATCGCGCTGTTCGAGGAGACCGGCAAGGTGCTGCAGCATCCGCGCTGCGTGAACTGCCACCCGGTCGGCGACTCGCCGCTCCAGGGCATGGACATGCATGTCCACGAGCCGCCGGTGGTGCGCGGCGAGGCGAACTTCGGCGCCGCCGGCATGACCTGCACCACCTGCCACGGCCCGGCGAACGTCACGGTGATCGCCCAGGCCGAGGGCATCGAATCGATCCCCGGCGACCCGGGCTGGCATCTGGCGCCGGTCGAGATGGCCTGGGAGGGCAAGTCGCTCGCCGAGATCTGCGTCCAGATCAAGGATCCCGAGCGCAACGGCGGCAAGACCCTGGCCGAGCTCGTCGAGCACATGGCCGAGGACCATCTCGTCGGCTGGGGCTGGAACCCCGGCGAAGGCCGCGAGCCGGCGCCCGGCTCGCAGCAGGCGTTCGGCGAGCTCTACAAGGCCTGGGCCGACAGCGGCGCCCATTGCCCCGCGGGGTAGAAAATACGACAACGGAATGACGCCGTCCGAGGCCCCGGTCCCGGCCGGCGTCCGATCGTTCCGTTCGCCCCCGGTCGCGGCTCGCCCGCGCCGGCGCGGCCCCGCGAGGTCCCGCCGCCATGCCCGACGCGCCGAACCGCGACCGCCGCCCCTTCCGCTGGCACATCCTCGTCTTCCTCGCGCCCGCCGTGCTCGTCTACACCGCGATCATGATCGCGCCGCTGTTCGCGACGCTGAACCTGTCGCTGTTCACCTCGGTCGACCGCCAGCCGGTGTTCGCCGGCCTCGACAACTTCCGCACCCTGTTCGGCGACCCGCGCTGGTCGGCGTCCTTCTGGAACGCGCTCGGCAACAACGCCTGGTTCTTCCTGATCCACATGCTGGTGCAGAACCCGATCGGCGTCGCGCTCGCGGCGCTGCTGTCCTCGCCGCGGCTGCGCTTCTCCGCCTTCTACCGCACCGCGATCTTCGTGCCGACGATCCTCAGCTTCGTCATCGTCGGCTTCGCCTGGAAGCTGATCCTGTCGCCGATCTGGGGCATCGCGCCCTCGATGCTCGACGCCGTCGGCCTGCGCGCGCTGTTCGCGCCCTGGCTCGGCCAGGAGGAGACCGCGCTCACCACCCTCGCCCTAGTCTCGGTCTGGCAGTTCGTCGGCATCCCGATGATGCTGATCTACGCCGCGCTGCT
>CAYTMB010000214.1:0-4740 GCA_964438465.1 uncultured Rhodovulum sp.
TTGACGAGGCTGACGCCGAGGATGCCCCAGTCGCCGCCCGAGGCCGCCATCGCCTCGGCGACGTAGATCGCGCCATGCGCGCGAAAGAAGGCGCCGAGGCCGAGGTGGACGATGCCGACGCCGGGGCGCGGGCGGTCGGGGCGGGTCAGGCGCGACGGGTCAGCGGGCAAGCCAGCCTCCATCGACGGGGATGATCGCGCCGTGGATGTAGCGCGCCGCCGGCGAGGCGAGGAACACCGCCGTCCCGGCGATGTCGGAGGCCTCGCCCCAGCGGCCGGCCGGGATGCGGTCGAGGATCGCCTGATTGCGGGCGGCGTCGGCGCGCAGCGCGGTGGTGTTGTTGGTGGCGATGTAGCCGGGCGCGATGGCGTTGACGTTGACGCCCCGGGCCGCCCATTCGTTGGCGAGCAGCTTGGTCAGGCCGGCGACGCCGTGTTTCGCGGCGGTGTAGGACGGCACGCGGATGCCGCCCTGGAAGGACAGCAGCGAGGCGACGTTGACGATCGCCCCGCCGGCCCCGCGGGCGAAGACGCCGCGGGCGAAGGCCTGCGACAGGAAGAACACCGCCTTGAGGTTCACGTCGATCACGTCGTCCCAGTCGGCTTCGGTGAAGTCGACGGAATCGGCGCGGCGGATGATGCCGGCGTTGTTGACGAGGATGTCGAGCGGCCCGGCGGCCGACAGCGCGGCCGCGGCGGCCATCGCGTCGTCGAGGCTGAGGACGAGCGGGCGCGCAGTTCCGCCCGCCGCGGCGATCAGGCCGAGGGTTTCGTCGAGCGAGGAACGGGCGGCGCAGACCACTTCGGCGCCGGCTTCGGCGAGGCCGAGCGCGATGGCCTGGCCGATGCCGGTGTTGGCGCCGGTGACGAGCGCGGTGCGGCCGGCGAGCGAGAAGCGGGCGTTCACCGCAGCTCGTCCATGCCGACCATCTCGACGTCCTTGTAGTCGACGTTGTCGCCGGCCATCGCCCAGATGAAGGTGTAGGAGGCGGTCCCCGCGCCGCTGTGGATCGACCAGGGCGGCGAGATCGCGCCCTCCTCGCTGGCGAGGATCAGGTGGCGGGTCTCGTCGGCCTCGCCCATCAGGTGGATCACCCGGGCGTTGGGGTCGAGGTCGATGTAGAGATAGGCCTCCATCCGGCGGTCGTGCACATGCGCGGGCATGGTGTTCCAGACCGAGCCGGGCGCGAGCTTGGTCATGCCGACCACGAGCTGGCAGGCGGTCATCACGTCGGGATGCACGAACTGGTAGATCGTGCGCTCGTTCGAGGTCGCGGGCGAGCCGAGGCTGACCGAAGCGGCTTCGGCGATCTTGATGAGCCGCGTCGGATAGGTCTGATGCGCCGGGGCGGACAGGATGTAGAACCGCCCCTGCCCCGCGAAGGTCACCGGACCCGAGCCCATGCCGAGATAGAGCATGTCGCCTTTGGTCATGGCGTGATCGGCGCCGGCGGCGGAGACGGCGCCGTCGCCGCCGATGTTGACCACGACCATCTCGCGGCGCGCGAGGATGGTGGGCGTGCCGGCCTCGGCGACGTGGTCGAGGGTCAGCGGCTCGCCCGACGGCACGGCGCCGCCGACGATCATGCGGTCGTAATGGGTGTAGATCAGCCGGATCTCGCCGTCGCGGAACACGCCCGCGATCTGGAAATGCGCGCGCAGCTCGTCGGTGTCGAAAGCGGCCGCGGTCAGCGGATCGATGGCGTGGCGGGTTTCGACGGTCAGCATGGGATGGTCCTTTTCAGAGAAAGTCGTCGCGGCGCGGCGCGAAGGTGTCGATCAGCACGCCGGGCTCGATGGCCTTGCAGGAATGCACCGCGTTCGACGGGATGACGAAGGCGTCGCCGGGCCCGACCTCGAAGCTGCGGCCGGCGATGGTGAACTCGAAGCGCCCCGAGCGGACGAAGGTCGCCTGCAGATGCGGGTGGCTGTGCGGCAGCCCGACGCCGGCGGGGCCGAAGGCGAAGGCGACGGTCATCAGCTCCGGACTGTCGGCCACCACCTGGCGGACGACGTCGTTGCCGACGTCGACGGCGGGGAAGGTCTGCAGGTAGTCGGTCATGTCGGGCTCCTCATTTGAACATCGCGGGCAGCCACAGCGAGATCGCGGGGACGTAGGTGACGAGGCCGAGCACGATCAGGCCGGCGGCGTAGAACGGCCAGATCGAGCGCATCGCCTCCCAGATGGTGATCTTGCCGACGGCGGCCGCCACGAACTGCACCGGCCCCAGTGGCGGCGTGTTCAGCCCGATCCCGAGGTTGAGGATCATGATCACCCCGAAATGCACCGGATCGACGCCGAAGGCGGTGACCACCGGCAGGAAGATCGGCGTGGTGATGATGATCAGCGGGCTCATGTCCATGAAGGTGCCGAGCAGCAGCAGGATGACGTTGATCATCAGCAGCACCATCAGCGGGTCCTGCGAGATGGCGCTCATCAGGTCGACGGTCATCTGCGCGACCTTGAGATAGGCCATCAGCCAGCCGAAGGCGCCGGCCATGCCGATGATCAGCAGCACCATCGAGGTGGTGCGCACCGCCTGCTGGGTGGCGTGGACGAACTCGCTCCAGGTGAGGTTGCGGTAGACGAGCAGCGTGACGAGCAGCGCGTAGAGCACCGCGACGCAGGAGCTTTCGGTGGCGGTGAAGATCCCCGAGCGCACGCCGCCGAAGATGATGACGATGAGCAGCAGCCCGGGGATCGCGACGAGGAACAGCTCGCCGACGCGGCGGAAGCCCTGGAACGCCTCGGTCGGATAGCCGCGGCGGACCGCCACGATATAGGCGGTGATCGACAGCGCCAGCGCCAGCAGCAGGCCGGGGATGATGCCGGCGGTGAACAGATCCGCGATCGAGATCCGCCCGCCGCCGGACACCGAATAGATGATCATGTTGTGCGAGGGCGGCAGCAGCAGCGCGATCAGCGCCGCCATCGAGGTGACGTTCACCGCGTAGTCGGCGCCGTAGCCGCGCGCCTTCATCTGCGGGATCATGATGCCGCCGACCGCCGCCGCCTCGGCGACCGCCGAGCCGGAGATGCCGCCGAACAGCGTCGAGGCGGCGATGTTGACCTGACCGAGCCCGCCGCGGACATGGCCGATCATCGAGCCGGCGAAGGCGACGATGCGCGCGGCGATGCCGCCGCGCACCATCAGGTCGCCGGCGAAGATGAAGAACGGGATCGCCATCAGCGTGAACACCGAGACGCCCGAGGCGACGCGCTGGAACACCACCAGCGGCGGCAGCCCGAGATAGACCACGGTCGCGAAGCTGGAGATGCCGAGGCAGAAGGCGATCGGGGTGCCGATCAGCATCAGCGCGGTGAAGACGCCGAACAGGATGAAGAGATCCATGGGTCAGACCTCGCTCAGGGCGACTTCTTCGGCGTTCGGGTCGTGGTCGACCGGAACGCCGGCGAGACGCAGCGCCAGCCGCTCGAGCGTGAACAGCGTCATCAGCACGCCTCCCGCGACGATCGGCATGTAGGCGAAGCCGCCGGGCAGATGCAGCACCGGGATGATGGCGGTCCAGGTCTGGATCATCAGCTGCGAGCCGTAGATCACCATGCCGAGGCCGAAGGCGAGGATGGCGGCGTCCGAGGCGCCGCGCATCCAGGGCTTGGCGGCGGCCGGCAGGAAATGCACCAGCACGTCGAACCCCATGTGGAAGTTCTCGCGCACGCCGACGGCGGCGCCGAGGAAGATGAACCAGCTCATCACCATGATCGAGGCGGCTTCGGTCCAGCTCGGGCTTGCGTTGAGCACATACCGCGAGAACACCTGCCAGGCGACCATCGCGGTCATCACGATCATTCCGACGCTGGCGAGCCACAGCGCCAGACGTGCGACGGCGGAAAAGACCCGCGCCATCCCGAGCATGCGTTCCTGCACTGAAGGGTCCCCCTCGTTGTGTGGAGGGGCCGCCGTGGCGGCCCCGCCCCCGGCGTCAGCTCACTCGACGGCCTGGATGCGCTCGACGAGCGATTTCAGCTCCGGCGTGGTGGCGTATTTTTCGTAGACCGGACCCATGGCGGCGATGAAGGGGGCCTTGTCGATGTCGGTGACGATCTCGACGCCGGCGGCGCGGACCTGCTCCTCGGAGGCCTTCTCGCGCTCGGCCCATTTCTCGCGGTTGAACGGCACCGAGTCCTTGGCGGCCTGGCGCACGATCTCCTGGTCCTCCGGGGTCAGCTTGTCCCAGGCGGCCTTGGACATCACCAGCACCTCGGGCACGATCATGTGCTCGTCGAGCGTGTAGTATTTGGCGACCTCGTAGTGGCCGGAGGACTCGTAGCTCGGGAAGTTGTTCTCGGCGCCGTCGATGACCCCGGTCTCGATCGCGGAATAGACCTCGCCGTAGGGCATCGGCGTGGCGTTGGCGCCGAGCGCGGCCACCATGTCGACGAAGACGTCGGACTGGATGACGCGGAACTTCATGCCCTTGAGGTCGTCGATCGAGGTGATCGGCTTCACCTTGTTGTAGAAGCTGCGGGCGCCGGGATCGTAGAAGGCCAGCGCGATCAGGTCCTGGGCGGTGAAGGTGTCGAGGATCTCCTGGCCGATCTCGCTGTCGAGCACCCGGTGCATGTGGTCGGTGTCGCGGAAGATGTAGGGCAGCGACAGGATCGCGGTCTCGGGGATCAGGCCGTTGAACGGCGCCATCGAGATGCGGTTGAGGTCGATCACCCCGAAGCGGGTCTGCTCGATGGTGTCCTTCTCCTCGCCGAGCTGGGCCGAGTGGA
>CAYTMB010000215.1:0-4730 GCA_964438465.1 uncultured Rhodovulum sp.
TCGATGTCCATCGAGTCGAGCAGCTGCTCCTGCATGTCGCGGTCGGCGACGGTCCCGGTGGCCTGGATCAGCCGGTCGGCGAGCGTGGATTTCCCGTGGTCGATATGGGCGACGATCGAGAAGTTGCGGATATGCGCGGTGTCGGTCATGCGCCGGGGTATGGGGCGCGGCCGGGGGGCCGTCAAGCGGGTCGCGGGGCCGGTCGCGCCGGCCCCGCGCGCGGCGGGGTCAGTAGAGGCCGCCCTCGCCGATCCGGATCGACGCCGGCGGCGGCGCAGGCTGTGCGGCCGGGGCGGCGGGCGCGGCGGCGGGATCGGGCCGGGCATAGAGGCGGTCGAGCACCGCCGAAGCGGGACGGCCGCGTTCGGCGCTCGCCGGGCGGCCGACCACCAGCCTCGACCCGGGCGCGGCCGGCTCGGCGGGCTGCGCGGCGACGGTCGGCTGCGCCGGGGCGGGCGGGCGCGGCGCGGCGGGTCGCTGGCGCGCGGGGGCAGGCCCGCCCGACAGCCAGATCTCGATCCGGCCGGGGGCGGGCGGCGGCGAAAAATGCGTGAAGTCGCGAACCTCGGCCCCGGGCGGGAGGGCGGCGGCCAGCCGCCGGGCCTGGGCGGCGTCGGCGGCGTGGAAGTAGCGGACGTGGGTCCGTTCGATCGGCACCCGCACCCGCACGCCGGAGGCCGGGCCGAGGCCCGCGGCGCCGACGGCGGCGACGGTTTCGGCGAGGCCCGCGTCGGAGACGCCGGACGGGGCGTGAACCGCGATCGACAGGACCTCGGACGCCGCGGCGGCGGGGTCCGCGTCCGGCGCCGGCGCGGTGGCGGGGCGGGGGATGTCGACGCTCCGTGCGGCGGCCGTCAGGCTGGCCGGTTCGGCGGGGCCGGGCGTCGGCGCATCGGCGGCCGGGCCGGCGATGCGCGGGGATGCGGCGGCGGGATCCGCCGTCGCGACCGCGGGGCGCGGCGCGAGCGGGAGCGGCGCCGGCGCCGGGCCGGCGACGCCGGGGCGCGCGGACGATCCCGCGACGCCGGGGTCGGGGGCCGCGGCGATCGTCGCGAGGACGACGCCGGCGGGCTGCGGCGGCGCCTCGGACAGCGCCGCGACCCTGGGCGCCGGCGGCGGGGCGGGCGACGCGGGTTCGGCGACCGGGGCGCCGGCGACAACGCCGCCGGGCAGCAGGGCGGCGGCCAGATCGAGGGCGGGCTGGCGCAGCGGTGGCGTGACGGCGACGCCGATCCCGATCAGCAGCAGCGCGGCGGCGGCGCGCGACGCGCCCCGGGCCCGCGGCGGCGCCGGCCGGCGGGGCGGCGCGACCAGCGGTTCGGCCGCCGCCGGCCGCGGGGGATCGACACGGGTAGGCTCCGCGGCCGGCTCCGGCGCGGCGGCAGCGGGCGCGGACGCCGGCCCCGGAGCCGGAGGCCGGGCCGTCGGCGCGTCGTCGGACTTGGCGGGGTGGCTCGACGGGGCGGGGCCGTTCGACGCGGTCGCGAGCGGAGCGGCTGCGCCCGGCCGCGCGAAGGCGGCCTGGGCCGCGGCGCGGATGCGCTCCGGCCGGCCGGACGGGTCGGACGCCGCCGTGCGGGGCGGCGTATCCTGCGGATCGGCGGCGGGCGCCGCGCCCCCCTCGCGGCGCGCGAGGGCCTCGGCGCGCTGGACGCGGGCGACCTCCACGCGGCGGGCGAAGGCGACCGGATCGAAGATCTGCGCGGCGGTGGGCTCGCCGTCCAGAGGTGCGTGGACGCGCCGTTCCGGCGACTGATCCTGTGGCATTGCACTCCCCCTTTGCGGACACGTCCCCCGGGACGCGGCCTTTCGCGCCAACCGGCAGTCCTGTCGCACCCCTCCGTCTCCGCGCCCCCAACGCGAAACCGCCGGCATCGTGGCGTCGCGACCCGCTGAAATCCGGGCGCGCCGTCGGTCGATCCGGTTCGGTCATACAGGGTGAACCCTGTGCGCCGCCGGGTCAATATCCGCATGATCGCCGCTTCCGCTTGCGGCGTGTAACCGCTGATCGGAGGGCGGCGGGACGGAGCCGGCGAAAAAGACCGCTGCCTGGCGGTCAGCGCCCTTCGAGCAGGCGGACGGCGCCGCCGATCGCGGCGTCGAGGCCCTGCGCGACGGCGCCGGCGCCGCTTTCGATGTCGCGGGCGACGGTCGCGGCGCCGCGCCCGAGATTGTCGAGCGACCGGGGCGAAAACACGCTTTCGACCAGCTGGCGGATCTGGTCCGGATCGACGCCCGCCGCGCCGGCGGGGGCCGGCGCCGGCGCGGGCCCTGGCGCCGCGGCGCGGGCGGGCGCGCTGGCGATCCAGATCTCGAGATGGCCGGGCGCCCCGCGGCTCGGCGCGTCGCTGAAGTCGCGGGCTTCGGCGACGCCGCCGGGCAGGCCGGGGGCGATGAGCGCCGCGACCTCGGCGGCGGCGGCGGCGTCGGCGGCATGGTAGTAGCGCACGCTGCTGCTGCGGATCGTCAGCCGCGTGGGCTGCACGGCGACCGCGTCGAACCCGCTCGCGCGCAGGGCCGCCAGCGTCGCCTCCGTCGGCGCCCCGGACGGTGCGTTGACGAGAATGCGCTGGGTGCGCGGCGCGGCGACCGGCGGTTCGGCCGCGGCGAGGGCCGGCGCGTCGGCGTCCTTGGCGGCGGGGACGGCCCCGGGCGGAATCGGCGCCGCCGGAAGCGGATCCGCCGGACCCGGATCGGCCGGGACGGCCGCGGCCTGCAGCGGCTCGGCGGGAGCGGACTGGACCGGACCCGCGTCGCGGACGACGACCGGCGTCGGGGCGGGCGGCGCGGCGAGGTCGGTCGCCGGGGGGCCGGGCGTCGGCGTTGCCGGTGTGGCCTCGGCGACCACCGGATCGGCCGGCGGCGCGACGGGCGCGCGATGGGACATCACGAAGGCGGTGGTGAGACCGGCGGCGAGCAGCGCCACCAGCGGATGCGCGAGCCGCGCCGGCGGCGGGGCCTCGTGGACTGGCGCGGCCGCCCGCGGACGGCGGACCGACAGCGAGGGCGTCGGGGGCGCGGCGTCGACGGGGTCGGGGGCCGGCGCGCGCAGGGCCTGTCGCGGCGCCGGGGCCGCCGGCCGCGGCCGGACCGAAGCCTGGCGGCGGGCGAGCGCCTCGGCGCGCTGTTCGCGCGCGACGCGCAGGCGGTCCTCCAGCGCTATCGGATCCAGCGCCGCGCCGACCTGCGGCGAAACCTCCGGCCTGTCCCGCGCGAACGGGCTGTTCTCCCCCAACCGACCTCTCCCGTGTCCGCCATTCATCGCATCGGCGTCCATCGTATTTTGGGAAAGACTAGCACGCGGCCGGCGCAAATGCATCCGACTTTTTCAACATCGTCCCGCATGTCCTTGGTTCCCCGGCGAGAACCTGCCGAGGGGTCTCCGGCGGCGCCGGGGTCAGGCGACGATGGCGGCTTCGGTGGCGGCGCGGGCCTCGGCTTCGGTCACGCCATCGGCCAGTTCGACCAGCTTCAGGCCGCCGGGCGCGACGTCGAACACCCCGAGATTGGTGATGATCCGGTCGACCACGGCCTTGCCGGTCAGCGGCAGCGTGCATTCCTTGAGCAGCTTGGTCTCGCCCGCCTTGTTGGTGTGATCCATGATCACGACCACGCGCTTGACCCCCGCCACGAGGTCCATCGCGCCGCCCATGCCCTTGACCAGCTTGCCGGGGATCATCCAGTTCGCGAGGTCGCCCTTCTCGGAGACCTCCATCGCGCCGAGGATCGCCATCGCGATCTTGCCGCCGCGGATCATGCCGAACGAGGCGGCGCTGTCGAAATAGCTGGTGCGGGCGAGCTCGGTGACGGTCTGCTTGCCGGCGTTGATCAGGTCGGGATCGACCTCGTTCTCGGTCGGGAAGGGACCGATGCCGAGCATGCCGTTCTCGGACTGCAGCGTCACGTCAACGCCCTCGGGGATGTAGTTCGCCACCAGCGTCGGGATGCCGATGCCGAGGTTGACGTACATGCCGTCCTCGAGCTCCTTGGCGGCGCGGGCGGCCATCTGGTCGCGGTTCCAGGGCATGGTCACCTCCTCCGGTCGGTGTCGGGCATGGGCAGGTCGAAATCCAGGTCGTCGCCGAACTCGGCCGCGTCCACGATGTCGTTCTGGAACGTGCGCGCGGTCGCGTCGAGATACTGGCCGACCAGCCCGGGATTGGCCTGGGCGAAACCCTTGCCGAACAGCGCGTCGAGCTTCTTCACCGCCGCGTCGAGGATGACGTCGCTGACCGCGGCGGCGCTTTCGGCCGCCTCGCGGCGCGCGGCCTCGTAGGCGGCGAGCGCGATTTTCTCGGAGGCCTTCATGCCGCGCGCACCGTGCGCTGTTCGATGCGCTTCTCGAAGTCGCCCTGCAGGACGCGGTGCACATAGATGCCGGGCAGGTGGATGGCGTCGGGGTCGAGGCTGCCGCGCGGCACGATCTCCTCGACCTCGGCGACGCAGACGCGGCCGCACATGCCGGCGGGCGGGTTGAAGTTGCGCGAGGTCTTGCGGAACACGATGTTGCCGGTGTCGTCGGCCTTCCAGCCCTTGATGATCGACAGGTCGGCGACGATGCTGCGCTCGAGGATGTAGGTCTCGCCGTCGAAGTCCTTGTGCTCCTTGCCCTCGGCGATCACGGTGCCGACGCCGGTCTTGGTGTAGAAGCCCGGGATGCCGCAGCCGCCGGCGCGCATCCGCTCGGCCAGCGTGCCCTGCGGGTTGAACTCGAGCTCGAGCTCGCCCGA
>CAYTMB010000216.1:0-4719 GCA_964438465.1 uncultured Rhodovulum sp.
CGCTTTCGGCGATGTCGAGGGCCTTGCCCTGCGGGGTGCCCTCGGCGATGTCGAACAGCACGACGTCGCCGAGCTCCTTCAGCGCCGCGAGATGGGCGAGCGTGCCCCCGATCTGTCCCGCTCCGATAAGCGCGATCTTCGGTCTAGCCATTTGCCCGTCTCTCCCGTTGAGGTGCAAAACGGGGATTTGGCTAGCCCGTCGCGCCGCGCAACGCAACCCGGGTCGGGCGGAGGCCCGCGGAATTCGCGCCGGCGGTCAGGCGTCCTTGCCCGGCTTGACCAGCGGTTTCGCGTCGGCCTCCCACATCTGGCCGGCGGCGATCAGGCACGAGGTGCCGTCGGGACTGGTGACGAGGATCGTCCAGGTCCCGGTCGCCTCCGAGGCGTAGATCTCCAGCAGGCCCTCGCTCGAATGCATCCCCATGCTCTGCAGCGTCTCGCCGTAGCGCTCGGCCAGGCGCTCGACCACCTGGGTGTGCGCGGCGCAGGTCCGCGGCGCGGCGGCGGCGGGCTGCGGCGCGGCGAGGGCGAGACCGATCGCGGCGGCGCCGCGGAGGAAGCTGGGGGAAGTGCGCATCGGGTCGGCGTCCTTCTGCTCGGGGCGGGAGGGCGCGGGCGGCCGGCTCCCGCAGGGCTGCGGTTCACTCGCCGGGCTTCGGGCGCCCCTCGCAACAGCGGCCGTCCCGAACTGCGGCCCAGATTGCCGCCGATTAACCAACATTAAGTTAACGCGCCGCGCGCCCGGCGCCGCGCCCGCGCAACGGCGGGGGCGCATTCCTGCTTGCGTTTCCGGGCCGTGTCGCCTAGCAGGTTGTGCGGTGCAGCAGGGATTGTATGCCATGGAGCACGGCGACCGGCCCTTCCGAAGCGTCCTCTACATGCCCGGCTCCAAGCCGCGCGCGCTGGAAAAGGCGCGCAGCCTTCCGGCCGATGCGGTGATCCTCGACCTCGAGGATGCGGTGCTGCCCTCCGAAAAGATCCGCGCCCGCGAGGCGGTGGCCGAGACCGTCGCCGCCGGCGGCTTCGGCGGGCGCAGGGTGCTCGTCCGGGTCAACGGCCTCGACACCGAATGGGGCCTCGCCGACGTCGCCGCCATCGCGGCCGCGGGGCCCGACGCGATCCTCGCGCCCAAGGTGGACCGCGGCGCCGACATCCTGCGCATCGCGGATCTGATGGCCGCCGGCGGCGCCCCCGAGGCCACCCGGATCTGGGCGATGATGGAGACCCCGCGCGGCGTGCTGCACGCCGCCGAGATCGCCGCCAGCCATCCCCGGCTCGAAGGCTTCGTGATGGGCACCAACGACCTCGCCAAGGATCTCGGCGCGGCGCAGACGCCCGACCGGCTGCCGCTGCTCGCCAGCCTCGGGATCTGCCTGCTCGCCGCCCGCGCCGAGGGCCTCGTCGCCGTCGACGGCGTGTTCAACGCCTTCCAGGACGCCGAGGGCCTGCGCGCGGCCTGCGTCCAGAGCCGCGAGCTCGGCTTCGACGGCCGCTCGCTGATCCACCCCGACCAGCTCGCCATCGCCAACGAGGTGTTCGCGCCGTCACCCGCCGATCTCGCCGAAGCCGCCGAGCAGATCGCCGCCTTCGAGGCGGCCGAGGCCGAGGGCGCCGGCGTCGCGGTGCTGCGCGGCCGCATCATCGAGAACCTGCACGTCGCCACCGCGCGCCGCCTGATCGCCCGCGCCGCCGCGATCGACGCGCTGGCGCAGGAGGGCGCAGGATGACCCTGCTCCTGATCGGCCTCCTCATCTGGACCGCCGCGCATGTGTTCAAGGCCGTCGCCCCCGGCGCCCGCGCCGACATCGCGTCGCGCCTCGGCGCCGGCCCGGCCCGCGGGATCTTCGCCGCCGCCATCGCGCTCGGCCTCGTCCTCATCATCCTCGGCTATCGCGCCGCGCCGTTCGAGGCGGTCTGGTCCCCGCCGGCCTGGACCGTGCATCTCAACAACCTGATGATGCTGATCGCGGTCGCGGTGTTCGGCATGAGCATGTCCAAAGGCCGCAGCCGCGCCTGGCTGCGCCACCCGCAGCTGACCGCAGTGGCGATCTGGGCCGTCGCGCATCTCTTGGTGAACGGCGATCTCGCCTCGATCCTGATGTTCGGCTGGCTCGGCGTCTGGGCGCTGGCCGAAATGGCGCTCATCGACCGGCGCGACGGCGCATGGGTCCGCCCGGCGCCGGGACCGGTCGCGGGCGACGTCCGGCTCGCGTTCATCACCGTCGCGATGTTCGCGGTGCTGACCGGCGTCCACGCCTCGCTCGGCGTCTGGCCGTTCCCGGCGTGACGCGGATGCTGGCGTACCGCTTCCTCACCGAGACCGACACCGCCGCCTTCTGCCACAAGGTCACCGCCGCGCTGGCCAGGGGCTGGTCGCTGCACGGCGGCCCGACCTACGCCTTCGACGCGGCGGCCGGGGTGATGCGCTGCGGTCAGGCGGTGGTGAAGGAGGTCGAGGCGAGCTACGACCCCGCGATGAAGCTCGGGGAGCTGTGACGGCGATGCCCGCGCCAGCCTCCAAGACCTTTGCGGGCAACTTCTTCGAGGATTACCGCCTCGGCCAGACCATCGCCCATGCCGTGCCGCGCACGGTGACCGAGGGCGACCGCGCCTTCTACACCGCCTACTATCCGTCCCGCTTCGCGCTCTATTCCTCGGACGAATTCGCCCGCGCCTGCGGCCTGCCGCGCAGCCCGATCGAGGATCTCGCGGCCTTCCACATCGTGTTCGGCAAGACCGTCCCCGACATCTCGCTGAACGCCGTGGCGAACCTCGGCTACGCCGAGGCGCGCTTCCTCGCGCCGGTCTACCCGGGCGACACCCTGACCGCGACCTCCGAGGTGATCGGGCTGAAGGAGAACTCCAACCGCAAGTCCGGCGTGGTCTGGGTGCGCTCGACCGGCCACAACCAGCATGGGCAGGCGGTGCTCGACTACGCGCGCTGGGTGATGGTGCGCAAACGCGACGAGGCGGCGCCGGTCGCCGAGGCGGTGGTCCCGAGCCTCGCCGCCCGGGTCGATCCGGCGGATCTGGTCATCCCGCCCGGCCTCGACTTCAGCGGCTACGACTTCGGCCTCGCCGGCGAGCCTCATCGCTGGGGCGACTACGCCATCGGCGAGAAGATCGACCACGTCGACCGCATGACGGTCGAAGAGGCCGAGCACATGACCATCACCCGGCTGTGGCAGAACACCTCCAAGGTGCATTTCGACCGCACCGCCCGCCCCGACGGCAGACGGCTGGTCTACGGCGGCCATGTCATCAGCCTCGCCCGCGCGCTGTCGTTCAACGGCCTCGCCAACGCCCAGGCCATCGTCGCGATCAACGCCGGCAGCCACGCCAATCCCTGCTTCGCCGGCGACACCGTCGCCGCCTGGTCCGAGGTGCTGGAAACCGCGCCCACCCCCGCCCCGGGCGTCGGCGCGCTGCGGCTGCGCACGGTCGCGGTCCAGGCCGGCGCCGGCGGCTTCGCGCTCAAGGGGGCCGACGGCAAATACCTGCCGCATGTCCTGCTCGACCTCGACTACTGGGCGCTGGTCCCGCAATGACGCGCCCGCCGCTCATCGCCTGCGTCCGCATCCCGGGGCTGACGACCGATGGGCGATGAGACTTGCATTCCGTGGGGATTCGGTTTCTCTGACGGGCGACCGGAAGCGTCCCGCCGATTAGGCCCGGGACCATTTCAGCGGATCGAACCCGGCGGGAGCAAGTCGCCACGCCGTCCGGGACGGGGACTCGGCGACATCGAGAGGCGCCGATGGCCGAAGTGAACCGGGGCAACCGCCCGCTTTCCCCGCATCTGACGATCTATCGTCCCTACCTGACGATGACCATGTCGATCCTGCACCGCATCGCCGGCTGCGGGCTCGCGCTCGGCGCGGTGTTCGGGGTCTGGTGGTTCCTCGCCGCCGCCAGCGGTCCCGACTATTTCGCCTTCGTCGACGGGCTGCTGACCTCCTGGATCGGTGGCCTCGTGATGATCGGGATGCTGGTCGCGCTGTGGTACCACTTCTGCAACGGCATCCGGCATCTGTTCTGGGACGCCGGCTACGGCTTCGACCTCGCCGTCGCGCACAAGACGGGCCTCGCCGTCCTCGCCGCGACGGGCGTGCTGACGCTCGTCACCCTGATCGCCGCCTTCTGAGGAGCCGCGCCATGGACTACCGCACCGACAAGCAGCGCGTGCTCGGCCTCGGCTCGGCCAAGGACGGCACCGAGCACTGGTGGAGCCAGCGGCTGTCCGCCGTCGCGATGATCCCGCTGACCCTGCTGTTCGTGTTCCCCTTCGCGCGCAGCCTCGGCGCCGACTACGAGACGGTGCGCGCGACCTACGCCAATCCGTTCCACGCGCTGGTCGCCATCCTGTTCATCACCACGATGTTCGCGCATCTGCGCCAGGGCCTGCAGGTGGTGATCGAGGATTATGTCCACGATCCCGCCATCAAGACCGGCGCGCTGCTCGCCAACACCCTCCTGACCTGGGCGTTCGGGCTGACCGGCGTGTTCGCCGTCGCCAAGATCGCCTTCACCGCCTGAGGAATCGCCCCATGGCCGCCTATGACTTCATCGATCACACCTATGACGTCGTCGTGGTGGGCGCCGGCGGCTCCGGGCTGCGCGCGACGCTCGGCATGGCCGAACACGGGCTGAAGACCGCCTGCGTGACCAAGGTCTTCCCCACCCGCAGCCACACCGTCGCCGCCCAGGGCGGCATCGCCG
>CAYTMB010000217.1:0-4697 GCA_964438465.1 uncultured Rhodovulum sp.
TCAGGCCGGGCGCTGCATCGTCACCTGGGCGACGTCGGTGGTGCCGGTGCGGAAGGCGGCGGCGCAGGAGGTGAGGTAGAAGCTCCACATCCGGCGGAAGCGCTCGTCGAAGCCGAGCGGCTGGATCTCGGTCCAGGCGGCCTCGAAGTCGCGGTGCCAGCGGCGCAGCGTCTCGGAATAGCTCTCGCCGAAGGTGATCGAGCCGAGCGGGGTCAGGCCGGCGCGCTCGATCTGCTCGCGCAGCGCGGTCGGGCTGGGCAGCATGCCGCCGGGGAAGATGTACTTCTGGATGAAGTCGACGGTCCGCCGGTAGGTCGGGAACATCGAATCCGGGATGGTGATGACCTGGATCGTGGCCTGGGCGCCGGGCTTCAGCCGGTCGCGCACCGCGCCGAAATAGGCCGGCCAGTACTTTTCGCCGACCGCCTCGATCATCTCGATCGAGGCGACGCCGTCGTAGACGCCGCGCTCGTCGCGGTAGTCGCGCAGCACGATCTCGACGCGGTCGTTGAGGCCGGCGGCCTGGATGCGGGCGCGGGCGAAGTCGTGCTGCTCGCGGCTGATGGTCAGGCCGGTCAGCCGGGCGCCGCGCTCGCGGGCGACGAATTCGGCGAAGCCGCCCCAGCCGCAGCCGATCTCGAGCAGGTGCTGGCCCTCGCGCACGCCGATGCGGTCGGCGACCGAGGCGTATTTGCGGGTCTGCGCCGCGGCGAGGGTCTCGGCCGGGCTCTCGAACAGCGCCGAGGAATAGGTCATCGTCTCGTCGAGCCAGCGCGCGTAGAAGGCGTTGCCGAGGTCGTAATGCGCGGCGATGTTGCGGCGGGCCTGGCGGCGGGTGTTGCGGTTGAGCCAGTGGTTGAACTGGCGCCAGGCGCGGATCGCGCCGGCGCCGGGGAACGAGCGGTTGACCCATTGCGAGCTCGACAGCAGCACGTCGAGGAAGGTCTGCAGGTCGGGCGTGTCCCACCAGCCGTCGAGATAGGCCTCGGAGAAGCCGAGCTCGCCGTCGCGGGCGACGCGGGCGAAGAAGGCGGGGTTGTGGATGTCGATGCGGGCGGCGGGTCCGGGGGCCTTGCCGACGACGCGGAACACCCGGCCGTCGGGGATGGCGATGTCGATCGAGCCGAGCTCGAGCTGCTGCAGCACCGAGAAGGACGCCTCGAACCAGCGCGGCAGGCCGGTTTGGCCAGCGGTGGCGGTCAGCACCTCCACGGGGTCCGGCGCGCTCACGGCCGGGCGCCGGCGGGCTGCGCCCGCGCCGTCGGTCTGGTGCGCCGCATTTGGGCGATCCGGTCGCCGAAGCTGTTGTTGACCCGGTAGATCACCGCCGTCAGGCCGTCCGCTGCATCAAGACAGAAATACACCGAAACCGGATTGAAAACAAAGCCTAACGTGCGGGAGGCGGCGGCGCCGGACGAGGACGGGGCGGCGGGCATGGGCGCCGGCGCCTCGCGTCCCGGGGCAAGGGTTCGCCGGCGGGCGGGCGCCGTCGGGCGTAACACGTTGTTACGCAGGTCAAGTTTCTGATATTGCTGATATATTCGAAGCGTCTCGGATCACGGCGCAGCTGTACGTCGTGAATCCCGGATCAGAGCACGGCGTCCAGCGCCGCGATCAGCTGGTCGATCTCGGACTCGTGGGTGTAGTGCAGGAAGCTCAGGCGCAGGACGCCGTGGCCGGGCTCGATCCCCAGGCCTTCGAGCAGGCGCACGGCGTAGAAATGCCCGCCGCCGGCCATGATCCCGTGCGCGGCGAGGGCGGCGGCGACGGCCTCGCCGGGGCGGTCGAGCGCCACGGCGACGGTGGGCGCGCGGTCCTCGGCGCGGTCGGGGCCGATCAGCCGCAGGTCGTTGCGGGAGCGGAGGTAGTCGAGCAGCGGCGCGAGCAGCCGGATCTCGCGCGCGCGCATCAGGTCGTGGACCCGCGCGGCGCGGCGGGTCGGGCCGGGATCGTCGGAAAAGTGGCGGGCGTGCAGCGCGTCGGCGTAGTCGGCGATGCCGGCGCTGGCGGCGATCTGGGCGTGGTCGGGACCGGCGGGCGTCAGGCGCTTGGCGGCGTCGCCGGCGTTGAAGTAGTGGCCCTGGTTCGGCAGCCGTTCGGCCAGCGCGCGGCGCACCACCATCACGCCCTGGTGCGGGCCGAAGGTCTTGTAGCTGGAGAACAGGTAGATGTCGGCGCCGAGCGCGCCGACGTCGGGCAGGCCGTGCGGCGCGTAGGAGACGCCGTCGACGCAGACGACGGCGCCCGCGGCATGGGCCATCGCCGTCCAGTCGGCGGCCGGGTTGATCGCGCCGACGACGTTCGAGCAATGCGGGAAGGCGACGAGCCGCACCCGGTCGTCGAGCAGCCGGGCGAGGCCGGCGCCGTCGAGGCCGCCGGTCTGCGGGTCGATCCGCCATTCGCGGATCTCGATCCCGGCCTCGGCGAGACGGCGCCAGGCCCCGGAGTTCGCCTCGTGGTCCTGGTTCGTCACCACGATGGCGTCGCCGGGCGCCAGCAGTCCGCGGAAGGCCTGGGCGAGCACATAGGCGTTCTGGCTGGTCGAGGGGCCGAACTGCAGCTCGTCGGCCGCGACCCCGAGCATCGCCGCGAGCCGCGCGCGGGCGGCGTCCATCTCGGCCCCGGCGGCGAGGCTGGCCGGATAGGGGGCGTAGGGCTGGACCTTGAGCGCGCGGTAGTAGCGGGTCAGCCGGTCGATCACCGCGCCGCAGGCGTAGGAGCCGCCGGCGTTCTCGAAGAACGCCTGGCCCTGGAGGCCCGGCTCGGCGAAGGCGGGAAACTGCGCCCGCACAAAATCGATGTCGAGGTCGGGCATGGTCGGGTCCTGGCTGCGCGCGGCGCCTGGCGCGCGCGGTGATGCGTCATGGGTCGGGGTGGGCGGCGGCGGTGCGCCGGATCAGCGGTTCTTGTGGAAACGGTCGAGCAGGTACAAGAGCACGATGGAGCCGACGGTCGCGACCACGATGGCGCCGATGAAGCCGGTGGCGCGCAGGCCGATCACCCAGAACAGCGCGCCGCCGAGGAACGCCCCGACGATGCCGGTCAGCAGGTTCTGCACCAGCGTGTGGTTGCGGCCGGTGAGATTGGTGGCGACGTAGCCGGCGATCGCGCCGACGATGAGAAAGCTGATGAGTCCGAGGCCGAGCATGGCGGTGTCCTTTCGGGGGCTTCCGGATCGGGGCCGGATCGGGGTCGGATCGGGGCCTACATGGCGTGGCCGAACCAGATGATGCGCGAGCCGCGGTCGCCCGCTTCGGTCGAATCGCCGGGGCCGTCGGCGTAGGTGCGCGCCTGTTCCGGCGTCTCGAAGTCGTGCCAGTAGGTGAGGTCGTTCGGATCGTCGAGGCCGCGGTGATAGCCTTCGCCCACGACGCCCTGCGCGGCGCGTTCGGCGGCCTTCGCGGCGTGGTTCTTGCGCCAGGTCTCGAAATCGTCGACGGCGTGACGGACGTACATGCGGATCATCGGTCCCTCCCCTCCGGGTCGCGCGCCGCGTCCGGCCCACGCCGCGCGACGCTAGTACGCGGCGCGGCGAAAAACCAGAGGCGGATCGCGGGCGGTCAGGCGGCGCGGCGGCGGGCCCGCCCGACGAGGCCGAGCCCGGCGAGCGCGGCGAGCAGCAGCAGCGCCGGCGCGGGCAGCGGCGCCGCCGCGACCGCCGCGGCGCGGACCGGCCCGGCCGGGGCGGCGGCGCGGAAGGGGGCTGCGTCGTCGAGCAGGCCGGCGAAGACCGGCGGCGGCGCGAGCAGGTCGAGCACATGCGCGCCGAGGATGCGGTGCAGCCTGGCGCTGGGGTGGATGGTGTCGAAGAAGGCCGAGCGTTTGGCCTCCTCCTCGGAGCAGCGGTTGCGGTTCCCCTTCAGGCAGGGCCTGGTGAGGTTGTCGATGCCGTAGTCGCCGGGGTTGGCGACCACGTCCTTGTAGAGCGCGAAGACGTCGACCTCGATCACCTCGAGCCCGTCGGCGCGCAGGGCCTCGACGCCGAGGCCGAGGCGCTCGTTGAACATGCGGACGCCGCGGCGCGCGTCCTTGCGCTTCTCGCGGCTGGAATTGGCGTAGCGCGGCAGGTCGGCGAAGCTCGGCAGGTTGAAGATCAGCGCGGCGTCGACGCCGTTGCGGCCGAGCGAGGCGGCGGTGGCGATCACCGCGTCGGCGGCGTTGTAGGCGGTGCGCTTCAGGCGGTCGTTGCCGATGCCCGCCAGCAGGTCGTTGCCGCCGCCCCAGACCGCGGCGAGCGCGCCGGGCGCCGGGCGCCCGACCCGGTCGCGGAAAGCCCGCCGCTGGAGGTTGAGATCGGGGATGCCGTCGAGGTTGGTGGCGGCATGGGCGCCGCCGAAGGCGAAGTTGCGCGTCTCCAGCTCCTCGGCGCGGAACGGCTTGGCGACGCGGTCGTACCAGTTGCGCCCGTCCGAGAAGCGGCCGCGGTGGTAGGGCGGGCTTCGCGGCACGAAGCCGAGGCTGAGCCTGTAGGCGTTGCCATTGTCGGTCAGGCTGTCGCCGAAGGCGTAGAACGCCGAATAGGACAGGCTCGCGGCGGAGGCCGGCGCGCCGACGAGACCGGCCGCGGCGAGGATCAGGAGCGGGCCGAGGATCAGGGCGGCGAGTCGCAGCGCCGCGATGCGTATGCGCTGGTCGAAGGGCCGGGCGGGTGTCACGGGCATCTGGCGCGATCCTGCTGGACGGGGGGAATCCTACGG
>CAYTMB010000218.1:0-1638 GCA_964438465.1 uncultured Rhodovulum sp.
CCTCCATCAGCGCGGCGGCGGCGGCGGTCAGCCGGGCCTCGGTGTAGCGCTGGGCGGCCGGGTTGTCGCCGTCGACGTTGCCGAAGTTGCCCTGGCCGTCCACCAGCGGGTAGCGGATGTTGAAGTCCTGCGCGAGCCGGGCCAGCGCGTCGTAGATCGACTGGTCGCCGTGCGGGTGGTAGTTGCCCATCACCTCGCCGACGATCTTGGCGCATTTGCGGAAGGCGCCGTTCGGGTCGAGCCGCAGGCCGCGCATGGCGTAGAGGATGCGGCGGTGCACCGGCTTCAGCCCGTCGCGGGCGTCGGGCAGCGCGCGGTGCATGATGGTGGAGAGCGCGTAGGTCAGATACCGGTCGCCGAGCGCGCGCGCCAGCGGCTCGGTCACCTCGCCGGTCGGCATGTCGGGTTCATCGGTCTGGTCGGCCATAGATGTGGTGTATCCCGGGGCAAAACCCCGGTCCAGACAAAAGGCGCGGGCCGGCTTGCGCCGCGCGCGCCCGGCGGTCAGATTGCGCCGCGGGGAGGTCCGCGATGGATCCGAGACGCGAGGTTCTGGAGACGGCGGTGGCGCGGGGCGATGCGCCGTTCCTGGTCGGCATGGTCGCCGATGCGGATGGCGCGGTCTTTTCCGGCGCGGCGGGCGAGGCCGCGCCCGGCCTGCCGGCGGGGCCGGACACGGTGTTCCGGGTGTTCTCGATGACCAAGGCCGTCGCGGCGGTGGCCGCGATGATCCTGTCCGAGCGCGGCCGGCTCGATCTCGACGCGCCGGTGACCGCCTATCTGCCGGAGTTCGGGCGGATCGAGGTGCTGGACGGCTGGGACGGCGAGACGCCGAAGTTGCGCACGCCGCGCACCCCGGTCACGGTGCGGCAGCTCGCGACGCATACCTCGGGCCTCGCCTACACGCACTGGAGCGCGGAGATGAAACGCTACCGCGCCGCGAGCGGACTGCCGGCGCAGGGCTCGGGCGCGCGGGCGGCGCTGTTCTATCCGCTGGCGGGCGACCCGGGGACCGCCTGGCGCTACGGCATGGGGATCGACTGGCTGGGGCTGGCGGTCGAGGCCGCCTCGGGGCGGCCGATCGACGCGTTCTGCGCCGAGGAGATCTTCGGGCCGCTCGGGATGGGGTCGACGGCGTTCGACCTCGACGACCGGTTGCGGGCGCGGCTGGCGCGGGCCTGGTCGCGCGCGCCGGACGGCGGGTTCGCGCCGCTGGAGATCGCACCGCCGCCGGGGACCGAGTTCCGCGGGATGGGCGACGCGCTGTACTCGACGCCGGCGGACTACCTGCGGTTCGTGCGGCTGTTTCTCGGCGGCGGCGCGGTCGATGGCGTGCGGGTGCTGTCGGAGGCGTCGGTGGCGGCGATGCTCGCGAACCAGATCGGCGCGCTGCGGGTCGCGCCGATGGCCTCGACCTCGCCGCGGGTCAGCGCGGACGTGGCGTTCTTTCCGGGCGTGGCGATGAGCCATTCGCTGATCGGGCCGCGGGTGGAGGCGGACGTGCCCGGGATGCGGCGCGAAGGCGCGCAGGGCTGGTCGGGGCTCCTGAACATGCAGTGGTGGGTCGATCCGCGCGCCGGGCTGGCGGCGCTGCTGATGACCCAGACCCTGCCGTTCATGGAGCCGCGCTTCGCCGCG
>CAYTMB010000218.1:1738-4675 GCA_964438465.1 uncultured Rhodovulum sp.
GGCGCCGCCGAGGCGCTGGCGCGCACCGGCGGGCGGATCGACGCGCTGTTCAACAACGGCGCCTTCGCGATCCCCGGCGCGGTCGAGGATCTGTCGCGCGATGCGCTGCGCGAGATCTTCGAGACGAATTTCTTCGGGCAGGTGGATCTCACCAACCGCATCCTGCCGGCGATGCGGGCGCATGGCGCCGGGCGGGTGGTGATGAACTCCTCGGTGCTCGGCTTCGCCGCCCTGCCCTGGCGCGGCGCCTATATCGCGACGAAATTCGCGCTGGAGGGGATCACCGATACGCTGCGGCTGGAGCTGCGCGGGACCGGCGTGGCGGTGGTGCTGATCGAACCCGGGCCGATCGCAACGCCGTTCCGCGCCAAGGCCGTGCCGCGGTTCGAACGCTGGATCGACTGGCGCGCCTCGCCGCACCGCGAGGCCTACGAGCGGGTGCTGCTGAAGCGGCTCTATGCGCCGAGCGCGAAGAAGGATCGCTTCGAGCTGCCGGCCTCGGCCGTGACGGCGAAGCTGATCCGCGCGCTGGAGGCGCGCAGCCCGGCGCCGCGCTACTACGTCACCACGCCCACCCATGTCATGGGCGGGCTGAAGCGGCTGTTGCCGACGCGGCTGCTCGACGCGCTCGCGGCGCGGCTGTGAACCAACCTGGCGGATTTTGCTGGCGGGCGCGGCGGTTTGGCGCTTCAGATCGGGCGCCATGACAGGAACGCCGCCCCCGAACCGCCGCCCGCTCGCCTCGCGCGGAACCGCCGCCGCGCGGGCCGCGACGGACTGGCTGCTGCGCACCCGGGTCACGCCCGACGCGATCTCGCTGGCGGGCGTCGGCTTCGCCGCCGCCGCGGCTGCGGCGCTGGTCTGGGCGCCGGAGCGCCCGGCGCTGTGGCTGTCGGCCGCCGTGCTGATCCAATTGCGCCTCGCCGCGAACCTGCTCGACGGCCTCGTCGCGGTCGAGGGCGGCCGCGGCTCGGCGCTGGGGCCGCTGTGGAACGAGGCGCCCGACCGGATCGAGGATACGCTGATCCTCGTCGGCTACGGCGTGGCGGTCGGCGCCTACGGCCTCGGGCTCTGGGCGGCGGCCGCGGCGCTGTTCTGCGCCTATGTCCGCGTGCTCGGCGGCGCGCTCGGCCAGCCGCAGAGCTTCGCCGGGCCGATGGCCAAGCAGCACCGCATGGCCGCGGTGACGGCCGGCTGCGCGATCGGCCTCATAGAGGCGCTGGCCGGCGGCGGCTGGGGGCTGGCGCGGCTGGTCCTGTGGGTGGTGACGCTGGGCGCGGCCGTCACCGCGGCGCGGCGGCTGCGGATCGTCGCCGCCGGCCTGCGGGCGGCCGGCTGATGCTCGAGACCGCGCTGATCGGCGCGACGCGCTTCCTGGTCGGCGGTCGCGCCTATTGGCTCGGGGCGCGGCCGAACCTGCGCCAGCGGGTCTATTTCGCCAATCACACCAGCAACGCCGACACCGTGGTGCTGTGGGCGGCGCTGCCGCCGGAGCTGCGCGCCCGCACCCGGCCGGTGGCGGCCGCGGATTACTGGGCGCACGGCCGGCTGCGGCGGCGGTTCGCGCTCGGCGTGCTGAACGCGGTGCTGATCCAGCGCGGCGGCGGGGCGGAGGCGGCGGCGCCGCTGAACGAGGCGCTGCGCGAGGGAGACTCGCTCATCATCTTTCCCGAGGGCCGGCGCGGGCCGGGACCGGCGCCGCTGGCGTTCAAGACCGGCCTCTATCATCTGGCCCGGGCGCATCCGGACGTCGAGTTCGTGCCGGTCTGGCTCGACAACATCGGCCGCGCGCTGCCCAAGGGCGTCGCCTTCCCGATCCCGGTCAGCGCCAGCGCGCTGATCGGCGCGCCGGTGGCGCCGGAGGCCGGCGAGGACCGCGACGCCTTCCTCGCCCGGGCGCGGGCGGCCGTGGTCGCGCTGGGGCGCAGCCTGCATCCCGACCTGCCCGCCGAGCCGCCCGATGCCTGAGCCATTGCGCGATCCGGTGGTCCTGACCTTCGCCGGGGTCTTCGTCTTTCTGGCGCTGTCCGAGGCGGCCGCGGCCGTGCTGGCGCGCCGCGGCCCGAACCCGACGCTGGCCAACGCCAAGGCGCGGATCCGCAGCTGGTGGGTGATCGTCGGCGTGCTGGCGGCGGCCTTCGTCGCGGGGCAGACCGCGACGATCCTGCTGTTCGCGCTGGTGTCGTTCTGGTGCCTGCGCGAGTTCCTGTCGCTGACGCCGAGCCGGATCGAGGACCACTACATGCTGGCGGCGGCGTTCTATCTGTTCCTGCCGCTGCAATACGCGCTGCTGCTCTGGCCCTGGCTGGCGGTGTTCGTGATCGCGATCCCGGTCTACGGCTTCCTGCTGCTGCCGATGCTGGCGCTGGGCTTCGGCGAGACCCGGGACTTCCTGCAGCGGGTGGCCAAGACGCAATGGGCGCTGATGCTGGCGGTCTATTGCGTCAGCCACGCCCCGGCGCTGATGCTGCTCGACTTCGGCGGCGCCGGCGCCCGGCCGTTCGGGCTGCTGGCGTTCCTGCTGCTGGTGACGCAGGCGAGCGACGTGGCGCAGTACCTGTTCGGCAAGACGCTGGGACGCACGCCGCTGGCGCCGCGGATCAGCCCGTCCAAGACCGTCGAAGGACTGGCGCTCGGCGCCGGCGCGGCGACGCTGCTCGGCGGCGCGCTGCACGGGCTGACGCCGTTCGGCGTCTGGGGGGCGTTCGCGATGGCCTTCGTGGCCGCGGCGGCGGGGGCGCTGGGCGGGCTGGTGCTGTCGGCGATCAAGCGCTCGCTGGGGGCGAAGGACTGGGGCACGCTGGTCGAAGGCCACGGCGGCATGCTCGACCGGATGGACAGCCTCGCGTTCTCGGCGCCGCTGATGTTCCACCTCGCCAACTACTTCTGGGCGGTCTGATGGCGCCGTCCCACTGTGGGACGCAGATCAAGTCATTG
>CAYTMB010000219.1:0-4659 GCA_964438465.1 uncultured Rhodovulum sp.
GAGGCGCATGCGGTGCTCGCCGCGGCGCTCGACCTCGGGATCGACCATATCGACACGTCGAACGTCTACGGCATGGGCCGGTCCGAGCGGGTGATCGGCAGCTTCCTCGCCCGCCAGGGCAAGGCCGGGGGCGGCCTGTTCCGCATCGCCACCAAGGCCGGCATCACCCGCGACCCGGCGACCGGCAAGCGCCGCTTCGACAACAGCCCCGCCCATCTCGCCGCCGAACTCGAGGGGAGCCTGAAGCGGCTCGGGGTGGAGGTCGTCGATCTGTTCTATGTGCATCGCCGCGACGCGGCGGTCCCGATCGAGGACGTGGCCGGGGCGCTGGCCGATCTGGTGACGGCCGGCAAGACCCGCGCCATCGGCTTTTCCGAGATCGCGCCGTCCTCGCTGCGCCGCGCCGCCGCGGTGCATCCGGTCGCGGCGGTGCAGTCGGAGTATTCGCTGGCGACCCGGGCGCCGGAGCTGGGGCTGGTCCAGGCCTGCGCGGCGCTGGGGACGACCCTCGTCGCGTTCTCGCCGGTGGGGCGCGGCGCGCTGACCGACGCGCCGCCCGGGCCGGAGGCGATCGCGGCGTCGGAGTTCCTCCGCGCCAATCCGCGGTTCCAGGAGCCCAACCGGTCGGCGAACCTCGCCGCGCTGGCGGGGTTCCGGGCGCTGGCGGCGGAGATGGGGATCCCGGCGGCGGGGCTGGCGATCGCCTGGGCGCTGGCGCGCGATCCCGGGATCGTGACGATCCCCGGCACCCGGTCGGCGGCGCATCTGCGGGAGCTGGCGGCGGGGGCGGATCGGGCGCTGACCGAGGCGGAGATGGCGCGGATCGAGGAGGTGCTGGCGGTCGGCTGGGCGCATGGCGACCGCTACACCGACGACCAGTGGATCGGGCCGGAACGCTTCAGCTGACCGGCGATCAGGGCGGTTTCGGCCGCCCCCTGGTGGTCTTGCCGGCGGGAGGCCGGGGCGGGGCGGGCGGCGGCGGGGCGCTGCGCTCGCCGGTCTGATAGGCCTGAAAGATCAGCGCAAGGCAGCCGATGGCGATGCCGAGGATTGCGGACAATGCGAGGAAGACCGGGTCCCGGGTGGCGCGGTCGGTCCAGTTCGGGCGGATGATCGTCGGGCCCGCGCCGAAGCTCCGGACGAGAAAATCGGCGCCGACCGCATCGGGATCGCTCGCGGCCATCACCAGGAACCCGCCTTCGTCATCCGCGTAGGTCGGCGCGACGAACCCCCGGGCGACGATCTCGCCGTCCTTCGCGGAGCGCGTCCTGAACTCCACCCGGTCGCCGCGGAAAAGGGTTCCCTGCGCCACCTCGACCGGCTCGGTCTCGCCGAACGGTAGGCGCTGGCGCAGCAGGCGCTCGCGAATCTCGTAGCGGCCGTCCAGCAGATACGCGGCCGAGCCGACCTCGACGACCTCGCCGATGACGACATGCCCGGAAAACTTCAGCGCGCCGGCGCCGCGCCAGTCGTCGCGCGCCACGATCAGCAGCGAGCCGGGCGTCCAGTCGACCGCATCGGTCAGCGCGATCGGCGTCGCCGGCGCCGGCGCGAGCAACCGGAGCGTCAGGCCGCCTTCGGCGTCGATCCGCGCCTCGATCCCGGTCCCTTTCGGCAGCGCGATCTCGACCGTGTCGAGCGGCCGGGTCTCGAACAGCGCCGGATTGCAGCCGGTCCCGTCCCAGCCCGCGCCGGCCTGCGGCGACACGCGGTCGCGGCGGGCGCAGAGCGTCGAGGGCGGCAGCCGCCAGCGCCCCTCGGCGTCGCCGACGGTCACCGTCGCCCCGAGCGTGCGGGCCTCGACGAGATAGATCTGGCCGCCGGGAAACGCGTAGGCGAGCACGATCAGCGCAACGACCAGGACCAGAAGGATCGCGACCAGATGCCTGCGCGCGGCGGCCCACAGCCAGGATGCGCCCGGCGCCGGACCGGCTGCGCTCATTTCCAGCCGATGACGTCGACGGTGATCTCCGGATCGAGGCTGGCGCCGCGCGCACGGAACAGCGTCAGCGCGGCGCCCTCGGCCAGCAGATCGACGGGGATCGCGCAGCGAAAGTCGAACGCGGCGCGCGAGCCGTCGGTGAGCTTGACGCAGTCGAACTGCGGCCCGTCGCCCAGCGCCACGAACGCCTGATCCGCGCGGAACGAGTTGATCAGCAGCTCGGCGGTTCCGCTCAGCGGCGCGGCGTCGTCCGCGGCCCAGGTCGCGACGCCGATCCGGGTCAGCGCGCCGCCGGGCGCGCAGGGAAACGCGAGGGCGGCGACGTCGGGCTCGGCGTAGGCGAAGACCTGCGCCGTGCTGGTCTCATAGGGCAGCAGCGCCACCGGCTCGGCGCCGGGGCCGACCGGGTCGTAGGCGACGCGCCCCTGGTAGAGACCGTCGGAGGTCACGACCCGCAGGCAGACTCCCCCCGCGCGCGCCGCAGGCGGGATCGCCGCGAGCACCGAGCGCGCCGCCGCGCCCGGCTCGGCGGTCGCCTTCTGCAGCACCAGGCCGACGATCACCGCCTCCGCCGTCACGCGCGGCGCCGGCAGCACCTCGTCCACCACGCCGGGATCGACGGCCGCCAGCAGGTCCGCGGCGCGGGCCGGCGACAGGGCGGAGGCCAGCAGCGCGGCCGCCGCAAGGCCCCACAGATGATTGACCATGCCGGCTCGCCCTCGGTATCTGTTCGAGGCAGCATAACATCGGGGTCGAAACCTTGGTAGCTATTCGCACCGCCCTGGTTCTCGCCCTGCTCGCCGGCGCCGCCCGCGCCGAGCCGGTGGCGCTGAACGAGGCGCTGGGTCAGGGGTTGCTGACGAACCACCGCGGCAACTGCTATGTGCTGTTCCCCGCCCATGTCGCCCCGGAGGCGCTGTTCGTCAGCCTGTTCACCGCGGCGCCGCAGGCCGCGGGGCGCGGCGCGGTCTATTTCCGCCGCAGCGAGGCCGACTTCGCCTTCGGCCTCGTGCAGGGCAGCGCCTCCGAGGTCTGCGCGCTGCCGTTCGCCCGGCTGCCCGAGGACGTGTCCGGGCTGCTGCGCGCGAACGGCGCCGCGACCCTGGAGCGGGTCAACCCGCAGGGCGTGCTGGAGCGGCTGCGGATGCGGATCGACCGGACCGCCTGGGAGGCGGCTTCGGCGCAGGGCGCCTCGGGACTGTACCAGTACGTCTTCGCCGCGACCGACGCGGCCGCGGGCGAGACGCGCGAGGTCTATCAGGGCACCAGCGGCGCGTTTCTCTATGTGGGCGACGTGCCGGTGGGCATGGTGGTCACCGCCCCCGACGCCACGACCGTCCGTGCGCTGCGCATCGAGGAGATGCGGGCGCCCCTGCAGGCCTGGCTGGCGAGCGGCAGCTTCGGCGCGCTGGAGGCGACCCCCGACGCGACCGGGAGCGGCGCCGGCGCCGCGGGCCTCGCGTTCGACGTCACCGAATGGACCGGCGTCCCGGTCGAGCCGTTCGGCCCGACCGGCCTGGCGACCGGCGCGCATCCGTTCCGCGCCGCGCCGGCCGCCGGCGCGGTGTCCTTCGTCGCCGAACTCGGCGACGCGCCGGTTTCGGTCCGCTCTATCATCCTGTCGGCGGCGGCGGTTCCGGACGGCGTGAGTGCGCCGCGGCAGGTGCGGGTCGAGATCGACCGCTCGCGCCGCGGGCCCGGCGATTTCCGCACGGTCTGGTCGGGGGACATGCCGCCTGACGGCGCCGCCGTCGAAGTGTCGCTGGCGACATTCGCGCGGCGCATCCGGGTCACGGTGCTGTCGGGATGGACCGCCGCCCCGTCCGTCGAGATCGGCGCCGTGACGATCCTGCCGTCAGGCTGAGGCCGTCAGCGCAGCGGGATTTCGACGGGGAACTCGATCTTCATGTTGGTTTGCCGCAGCACCCCGCGAAGGGTCGCATCACCGTCGAGGGTGAGCGATCCGTCGAGAGACATGCTGCCGTAGACGAATGCGACGCGGGTGCCATTCACAGTGAGGTTGAAAGTGGCGACACAGTCATCTCGGGTATAGTAAAGATTGATACAGTTGCGCTCCTTGATCGTATTCCCCACTTGAAAGCTTATCCGCCCCTGATAGGCCTCGGCGAGCGCCTTGCGCGTCGCGTCGTCCGCCGTTCCCTCCGGGTCAACCAAGACAAGCAACGTCGCGTTGCGCGACAGGATCTCCCACAACGCGCGGGCGCGCACGACCTCGTCGCTGTCCGCTATGCTTGTCGAGATGGCGATCTCGTAAAGCGAGGGGTCGCCGTGCGAGACCATCGCGTCGAAAGCCGCGAGGCGCAGGTTCGGATCGGGATCGCGCAGCAGGGCCTGCAGCTCGGCGAACTCCGAGGCGCTGCCGGCGGCGGCGCTCTTGATCGCCGCGATATCCACCTTCTGCGCCGACGCGGGGCCCGCGGCGAGCGCGAGCGCCAAGCCAAGGATAAGTCCGGTGGTCTTCATGGCTCCGTCGGGGCTGTTTAGCCTGCGCCGAGGCTAGCACGGGCGGCGGCGCGCTCGCAACCGCGCCGGACGCGCGCCGATCCGTGGACAGGGGGCGGGATCTGTGGCTCACTCCGGGGCGGCGGCGCGGCCCTCGGGCCGGCGCCGGCCACAGGCGATTCGGGGAGACGCGCGGTGCAGATGCCAGTTCCGGATGCGGCGATCCTGTCGCGCAAGCCCGAGATCGTGCGGCG
>CAYTMB010000220.1:0-4614 GCA_964438465.1 uncultured Rhodovulum sp.
CGAACAGGCTCTCGGCGGTGACGTGGCGGTTGCGGCCGTCGCCGACCAGCAGTTCGGCGAGGGCGATGCGCTGGCGGGTCGGGCGCAGGCCGGCCGCGGTCAGCCAGGCGGAGGCGCGCTCGCGCCCCAGGCTCGGTCGGACTGGCTTATGCTGATCCGTCATGGTCATCGCGCCTGAGTCTTACACCAAAGTCGTGGGACTTCCAGCCATAATGAGCCCGCCCCGCCGGGCGGGGCCGCCGGGGCGGGCGCAGCCGCGGCCAAACCCTTGCACGCGGCGCGGCTGCGGTGCTAGAGGCGGGGCCGGAACGCCGATGGGAGAGCGCTGCGCATGACGGAACGGCCGACCAGCATCGACTATGCCGGGCTGCTGGCCTGCGCGCGCGGCGAGATGTTCGGGCCGGGCAACCCGCAGCTGCCGCTGCCGCCGATGCTGATGATGGACCGCGTGCTGGAGATTTCGGCCGACGGCGGCCCCGCCGGCAAGGGACATGTCGTCGCAGAGTTCGACGTCACGCCCGAGCTGTGGTTCTTCGCCTGCCATTTTGTCGGCGATCCGGTGATGCCGGGCTGTCTCGGGCTGGATGCGCTGTGGCAGCTGACCGGGTTCAATCTCGGCTGGCGCGGGATGCTGGGCCGGGGCCGGGCGCTCGGGGTCGGCGAGGTCAAGTTCACCGGCATGGTCACGCCGAAGGTGAAGCTGGTCGAGTATCGGGTGAATTTCACGCGGGTCATCGACCGCAAGCTCAAGCTCGGCGTCGCGGACGGCGAGATGCGGGCGGACGGCGAGCTGATCTACACCGCCGCCGACATGAAGGTCGGCCTGTTCCAGGAATAGGAGGCGCCCATGCGCCGCGTCGTCATCACCGGCATCGGCATCGTCTCCTCGATCGGCAACGACGCCGAGGCGGTCGCGGCCTCGCTGAAAGCCGGCCGTTCGGGCATCCGCTTCGCGCCGGACTACGCCGAGCACGGCTTTCGCAGCCAGGTCGAGGGGCGCCCCGACATCGTGATCGCCGACCATATCGACAAGCGCCAGCTGCGCTTCATGGGCGACGGCGCGGCCTATGCCTATCTCGCCATGGAGCAGGCGATCACCGATTCCGGCCTGGAGGAGGGCGACATCTCGAACGAGCGCACCGGCCTGATCGCGGGATCGGGCGGGCCTTCGACGAAAAACCTGTTCGAGGCGCATCGCATCGTCGTCGAGAAAGGCTCGCCGAAGAAGATGGGGCCGTTCATGGTGACCCGGGGCATGTCCTCGACGGTCTCGGCCTGTCTCGCGACGCCGTTCCGGATCAAGGGGCTGAACTATTCGATCACCTCGGCCTGTTCGACCTCGGCGCATTGCATCGGCAGCGGCGTCGAGCAGATCCAGTGGGGCAAGCAGGACGTGGTCTTCGCCGGCGGCGGCGAGGAGCTGGACTGGACGCTGTCGTGCCTGTTCGACGCCATGGGCGCGATGAGCTCCAAGTACAACGACACGCCGGAGCGGGCGAGCCGCGCCTTCGACGCCGCGCGCGACGGGTTCGTGATCGCGGGCGGCGGCGGCATGGTGGTGCTCGAGGAGTTGGAGCACGCGAGGGCGCGGGGCGCGAAGATCTACGCCGAGGTCACCGGCTACGGCGCGACCTCCGACGGGCACGACATGGTGGCGCCCTCCGGCTACGGCGGCGAGCGGGCGATGCGGCTGGCGCTGTCGACGCAGGCGGGCGACCGCAGGATCGGCTACATCAACGCGCACGGCACCTCGACCCCGGTCGGCGACGTCAGCGAGGTCGAGGCGGTGCGCCGCGTGTTCGGCGAAGGCGCCACGCCGCCGATCAGTTCGACCAAGTCGATGACCGGCCACAGCCAGGGGGCGACCGGGGCGCAGGAGGTGATCTATTGCCTGCTGATGCTGCGCGACGACTTCATCGCGCCGTCGATCAATGTCGAGACGCTCGACCCGGCGCTGGATCCGGCCGAGATCGCGACGACGCGGGTGGACGGCGCCGGGCTGGACGCGGTGATGAGCAACAGCTTCGGTTTCGGCGGCACCAACGCCTCGATCATCCTGAGCCGCCATCATGGCTGAAGCGGGGCTGATGACCGGCAAGCGCGGCCTGGTGATGGGGGTCGCGAACGACCATTCCATCGCCTGGGGCATCGCGACCGCGCTGGCGGCGCAGGGGGCCGAGATGGCCTTCACCTATCAGGGCGAGGGTTTCGGGCGGCGGGTGATCCCGCTGGCCGCGAGCATCGGCGCCTCGCTGGTGCTGCAGGCCGACGTCGAGGATCCGGCCTCGCTCGACGCCGCGTTCGCGCGGCTGGCCGAGGAATGGGGGCGGCTCGACTTCCTGGTGCACGCCATCGCCTATTCCGACAAGGCCGAGCTGGACGGGCGGTTTCTCGACACCAGCCGGGCGAATTTCCTGCGTTCGCTCGACATCTCCTGCTACAGCTTGGTCGACCTGACGCGGCGGGCGGCGCCGCTGATGACGGACGGCGGGTCGATCGTGACGCTGAGCTATATCGGGGCGCAGCGGGTGACGCCGAACTACAACGTGATGGGCGTGGCCAAGGCGGCGCTGGAGAGCGCGGTGCGGTATCTGGCCAACGACCTCGGGCCGCAGGGCATCCGGGTGAACGCGATCAGCCCCGGCCCGATGCGCACGCTGGCGGGCGCCGCGATCGCCGGGGCGCGCAAGGTCTATGCCGCGACCGAGCGCAACGCGCCGCTGCGGGCCAACGCGACGCTGGAGGCGGTGGGCGGGACGGCGGTGTATCTGCTGTCCGACCTCGGGGCCTGCACCACCGGCGAGGTGATCTTCGTCGACGGCGGATTTCACGTGCTCGGCATGGCGCAGCCGGAGAACCTCTGAGACGGGCGTAACAGGCTGTTACGCTGGCTATATCTCTGATAGTGTTGTGAAATTGGCGTGACCGCGCGCGGCGTGCCGCTCTGGCATGGAACGGGAGGGGCGATGACCGGTCCGGTGGTGTTCGACGCCTATGGCACGCTGTTCGACGTCGACGCGGCTGCGCGACGGGCCGTCGCGGAGCCGGGACGCGAGGCGCTGGCCGCGGTCTGGCCGCAGCTCGCGCGGGACTGGCGCGACCGGCAGCTGCAATACACCTGGCTGCGGGCGATAACGGACGCCCACGCCGATTTCGAGACCGTCGCCGGCGAGGCGCCGGACTGGGCGCTGGAGGCGGCCGGGCTGGCGGGCGACGCCGAATTGCGCGCACGGCTGCTGGCGCTCTACCGCGAGCTCGACGCCTATCCGGAGGTCCCGGCGATGCTGGCGGCGCTGAAGGCGGCGGGGCGCCCGACCGCGATCCCGTCGAACGGCACACCGGCGGTGCTTGACGCGACGATCAGGGCGGCCGGGCTGGAAGGCGCCTTCGACGCGGTGCTGTCGGTGGAGACGGTCGGGGTCTACAAGCCGGCGCGGGCGGTCTACGACCTGGTCTGCGGCCGGTTCGGCTGCGCGCCGGAGGAGGTGCTGTTCGTCTCTTCGAACGGCTGGGACGCGGGCTGCGCCGCCGGCTACGGCTTTCGCACCGTCTGGGCGAACCGCGGGCGCGCGCCGGTCGACCGGCTGCCCTGGCGGCCGGATCATGTGCTGCCCGATCTCGCCGCGGTGCCGGCGGTGGCGGCCGATCCGGACGCGAAGCGTTTCACGACGACGGACGGGCTGTCGCTCGCCTATCGCGACGCCGGCGAGGGATTGCCGGTGCTGTGCCTGCCGGGCCTGACGCGCAACGGGCTCGACTTCGAGCCGGTGGTCGAGGCGCTGGCGGGCCGGGCGCGGGTGATCCGGCTGGACCTGCGCGGCCGGGGCGCGTCGCAATACGATCCGGCGTATCTGAACTACAACATCCTGCGCGAGAGCCGGGACGTGCTGGAGCTGATGGACCATCTCGGGCTGGCGCGGGCGGTGATCTACGGCACCTCGCGCGGGGGGATGATCGCGATGATGCTGGCCGCGCTGGCGCCGGAGCGGTTGGCGGGGGTCATCCTCAACGACATCGGCCCGGTGATCGCGCCCGACGGCGTCGCGCGGATCCTGACCTATCTCGGGACGCAGCCGCCGCATCCGTCGCTGGCCGCCGCGGGCGCGGCGATGGCCGCGGCGGCGGCGGCGCAGTTTCCGGGCGTGCCGGCGGCGGCGTGGCGGCGCCATCTCGGCCGGGTCTGGCGCGAGACGCCGCAGGGGCTGGCGCTGCGCTACGATGCGAAGCTGCGCGACGCGGTGATCGAGCAGGCGGCGACCTCGACGGCGGTCGATCTGTGGCCGCTGTTCGACAAGCTGGCCGGCGCGCCGCTGCTGCTGCTGCGCGGGGCGAACTCCGACATCCTGGCGCCGGAGACCGCGGCCGAGATGCGGGCGCGGCGCCCCGACATGGGCTATGTCGAGGTGGCGGACCGCGGGCATGTGCCGTTTCTCGACGAGCCGGAGGTGGTCGCGGCGGTGGCGGCGTTTATCGAGGGGGTGCGGGCGTGACCGACATCTATCGCATCCGGGCGGCGGCGGCGCGGGCGCGCGGGCGGGTGCGGCGCACGCCGCTGCTGTCTTCGGCGGCGCTCGATGCGCGCGCCGGGCGGCGGGTCTGGGTCAAGGCGGAATG
>CAYTMB010000221.1:0-4604 GCA_964438465.1 uncultured Rhodovulum sp.
CGCGGCTTGACGGGCGGGCGGCGGCGGCCTAGGCGGCGCGGGTCGTTTGCAGAGGATGCCCGCCTTGGCCCTGTTCCATGTCCTGACCGCGCTGAAGGGCGAGCCCGCCGCGCAGGCGCTGGCCGACGCGCTGGAGGCGCTCGATCCGCTGGCGACCGAATTGCGCGACCATGACGACGGATCGGGGCTGTGGGACGTCGGCGCGCATTTCGACGGGCCGCCGGACGCCGGCGGGCTGGCGCTGCTGGCGCATCTGCACGGCGCGCCGGATTTCGCGGTGAAGAAGGTCGAGGATCGCGACTGGGTGGCGCAGGTGCGCGCCGAGCTGACGCCGGTCGAGGCCGGGCGCTTCGTCGTCTACGGCAGCCACGACCGGGCGCGGATTCCGGTTAACCGGATCGGGCTGGAGATCGAGGCGGCGCAGGCCTTCGGCACCGGGCATCACGCGACGACGCAGGGCTGCCTGATCGCGCTCGACCGGCTGGACAAGCGCGGGATGGTGGCGCGGCGGGTGGCCGACATCGGCGGCGGCACCGGGGTGCTGGCGATGGCGGCGGCGGCGATCTGGCCGGCGCGCGCGCTGGCGGGGGACATCGACCCGGTGGCGACCGAGACCGCGCGCGCCAATGTGGCGGCGAACGGCTTCGCCGGGGCCATCGGCTGCGTCACCGCGGCCGGGTTCCGCCAGCCGCGGCTGGCGCGGGCGGCGCGGTTCGAGCTGATCTTCGCCAATATCCTCGCCGGGCCGCTGAAGCGGCTGGCGCCGCAGCTCGCCGCGCATCAGGCCCCGGGCGGCGTCGCGATCCTGTCGGGACTGCTGGCGCGGCAGGCGGCCGGGGTGCGCGCGGTCTATGCCGGCTGGGGTTACCGGCGGATCGACCAGGTGGCGATCGACGGCTGGATGACGCTGGTGTTGCAGCGGCCCTGAACGCGCTGCGGCCGCGCCGGATCCCGGCGCGGCCGCATTGCCGGCAAGCCGGGATCAGCGACCCGCGAGCGAGTCGGCGACGTCGCGGATGTCGCCGCGGATCAGGCCGATGTCGACGAGCTGCCGGTCCGACAGGCCGGCGAGCAGGCGCGCGGTCTTGCGGGCGCGGCGCCAGGCGGTGAACGCGTCGGAGGCGCGCTCGAACAGCGTGACGACGCGGAAAACGGTGATCGCGCCCATCGGGGCGGTCGTGCGGGTGGCGGACATTTTTCAGGTTTCCTCAGATCGGGGTGCGCAGAACGTCGCCCCCGTTGCCGATGATTTAGGCATTCCGAAAACTCGGGACAATCGCCGTTTCTGCATGTCCGTCATGCGTTTTGCGCACGAACGTCGCGCGGGCTTGGCGGGTGTTCGCTTTTCGTGCTAGCCTTGGCGCAACAGCCGCCGTGAGGGCGGGGCCGAGCAGGACAGTGCCGCCGATGCGTGTGATTGGGATCGACCCGGGCCTGCGCCGCACCGGCTGGGGCGTGGTGGACGTGGACGGCTCGCGCATCGCGCATGTGGCGAACGGGACCTGCGTTTCGGAGGGCGAGGATCTCGCCGCGCGGCTGTGCAGCCTGCATGTGCAATTGACTGCGGTGCTGGTCCGGCTGGCGCCCGAGGCGGCGGCGGTGGAGCAGACCTTCGTGAACAAGGACGCCGCCGGGACGCTGAAGCTGGGGCAGGCGCGCGGCATCGCGCTGCTGGTGCCGGCGCAGGCGGGGCTGGCGGTGGCGGAATACGCGCCGAACGCGGTGAAGAAGGCGGTGGTCGGCGTCGGCCACGCCGACAAGGCGCAGGTCGCGCATATGGTGCGGCTGCAGCTGCCGGGCGTGGTGCTGGCCGGGCCGGATGCGGCGGACGCGCTGGCGGTGGCGCTGTGCCACGCGCATCATGTGCGGTTCGGCGGGCGGCTGGAGGCGGCGCTGGCGCGGGCGGCGGGGGCCGGGGCGTGATCGGCAAGGTCAGCGGGCGGCTGGACTACCGCGCCGGCGATCATGTGCTGATCGACACCGGCGGGGTGGGGTATCTGGTCTATTGCTCGGAGCGCACGCTGGCGGCGATGCCGGGGCCGGGGGGCGCGGTGGCGCTCTACACCGACCTGCTGGTGCGCGAGGATCTGATGCAGCTGTTCGGATTTGCGACGCTGGCCGAGCGGGAGTGGCACCGGCTGCTGATGTCGGTGCAGGGCGTGGGCGCCAAGGCCGCGCTCGCCATCCTCGGGGCGCTGGGGACCGAGGGGCTGGCGCGGGCGCTGGCGATGGGCGACGCGACGGCGTTTCGCGCGGCGCCGGGGGTGGGGCCGAAGATCGCGCAGCGGGTGGTGCTGGAGTTGAAGTCGAAGGCGCCCGGGGTGATGGCGATGGGCGCGCAGGGCGCGCGGGCGGCGGCGGGATCCGCGCCGGCGGCGGGCGAGGCGGTGGCGCCGGCGGCGGGCGAGGCGGTGGCGCCTGCGGCCGCCCCCGGCGAGGGCGGGGCGGAGGCGAGCGCGGAGGCGCTGTCGGCGCTGGTGAACCTCGGCTACGGCCCGGGCGAGGCGGCGGCGGCGGTGTCGGAGGCCGGGCTGGAGCCGGGGCTCGGGACCGCGGCGCTGATCCGCGCGGCGCTGAAGCGCCTGGCGCCGAGGGCCTGAGATGGCCGGGCCCGATCCCGCGCTGCGGCCCGAGAGCCTGCCCGAGGACGCCGACCGGGCGCTGCGGCCGCAGAGCCTCGGCGAGTTCATCGGCCAGCGCGCGGCGCGGGCGAATCTCGCGGTGTTCATCGAGAGCGCGAAGCGGCGCGGGCAGGCGATGGACCACACGCTGTTCTACGGGCCGCCGGGCCTGGGCAAGACCACGCTGGCGCAGATCATGGCGCGCGAGCTGGGGGTGAATTTTCGCATGACCAGCGGGCCGGTGCTGGTGAAGGCCGGGGATCTGGCGGCGATCCTGACCAACCTCGACGCGCGCGACGTGCTGTTCATCGACGAGATCCACCGGCTGAGCCCGGCGGTGGAGGAGATCCTGTATCCGGCGCTCGAGGATTTCATGCTCGATCTCGTCATCGGCGAGGGGCCGGCGGCGCGCACGGTGCGGATCGAATTGCAGCCGTTCACGCTGGTGGGGGCGACGACGCGGCTGGGGCTGCTGACGACGCCGCTGCGCGACCGGTTCGGGATCCCGACGCGGCTGGAATTCTACGAGGTGGACGAACTGGTCGCCATCGTGACCCGGGCGGCGCGGCTGCTGCGCGCCGATGCGACGCCCGAGGGGGCGCATGAGATCGCGAAGCGGGCGCGGGGCACGCCGCGGATCGCGGGGCGGCTGCTGCGGCGGGTGGTGGATTTCGCCATCGTCGAGGGCGAGGGAAAGGTGACCCAGCCGGTGGCGGACGCGGCGCTGACCCGGCTGGGGGTGGACGCGCTGGGGCTGGACGGCGCCGACCGGCGGTACCTGAAGCTGCTGGCCGAGCATTACGGCGGCGGGCCGGTGGGGGTGGAGACCATCGCCGCGGCGCTGTCGGAGGTGCGCGACGCCATCGAGGAGGTGATCGAGCCGTTCCTGCTGCAGCAGGGGCTGATCCAGCGCACGCCGCGCGGGCGGATGCTGGCGGCGCGGGCCTGGACGCATCTGGGGCTGCCGCCGCCGCGGCCGGCGGCGCCGACCGGGGATCTGTTCGAGGACGGCTGAAGCGGCGTCCCACAGTGGGACCGATGGCAACATGTTGATTGCAAGGACTGTTTTCAGGAGCCGCGGCCTCGGGCGGCGGCGGATGGCCGGTCCGCGACGAAGGCGTGGCGCCCCGCCCGCGGCGCTGTTAGCATCCGCTCCGACGTCCCGGGGGACGGGCGTCGTCAGACGAGGGAGTCTACCATGCGGATGATCGGAATTGCGGCCCTGGCGCTGCCGGTGGCGATCGCGGCCTGCGCGCGGGCGCCGGAGCCGGTTCCGGCGCCGGTGATGTCGCCGGCCGAGGAGGCCTGTTCGGCGCTGGTGCTGCAGGCCGCCGGGGTGACCGAGGGCGACGTGACGATCGGGCCGGTGGCCTCGACCAAGACCGGGGCGACGGTCTATCTGGCGAGCTTCGGCGGCGTCGATTACAACTGCGTGGTCGAGGTCAACAACACGATCTCGTCCTTCGGGCCGGTCTGAGGCCCGGGGCGGGATCCGGCGCGGGGCCGGCGGCGGGCGCGTTGCGCGCCGCCGCCGCCTGCCTCGCGCTCGCGGCCTGCGCCGGGGCGCCGGCGCCCGTCGGCGCTGACCGGGCGGCGCAGGCCGACGCCTGCCACCGGGCGGTGGCGGCGCATGTCGGGCTGCCGGCGGAGGCGGTCGCGACCGTCTGGCGCGAGGACGGGGCGGACGGGATCGCGGTGTTCGAGGCGCGCGACGGGGACCGGCTGCATCTGTGCGAGGTCGATGCGGCGGGACGCGTGCTGCGGCTCGCGCATCCGCCGGAGTGAGGCGACCGCCGCTGGGTCGCCTCGGGGCGCGCCCCTTCGACAGGAGCGCCCCCCGGATCGCGTCAGCGGGGCGCCGCCCCGCGCGATCCGGTCGCCCGGAGCGCGCGAGCGCGGAGGGCGAGGGGGATTGGGCATTTCCGTCCGGTCGTAATCGGTGCGCGCCTGCCTGGGCTGGCGCGTCTATCGCGCCTGCCGGGG
>CAYTMB010000222.1:0-4584 GCA_964438465.1 uncultured Rhodovulum sp.
TCCATCATCGGCCCGGCGTTGCGGTTGACCAGCGTGAAGCGGTTGTGGGTGATCAGGCAGTCGAAGTCCCAGTCGCGCAGCAGCGGCGTCATCACCTCGACGTCGCCCGCCGCGAGGCCGACCGCCGTCGCCATCCCCTCGGCCTTCAGCGCCATCAGCGTGTCGAGCGCGCCGCCCTTGCGGGTGATCTCGGAGATGTCGGCACAGTATTCCGGATCGTGCAGGTGCAGGATCTCGACCCGGTCGCGCCCCAGCGCCTCGAGGCTCTCCTCGAACGAGCGCCGGGCGCGGTCGCCGTCGAGCCGGAGCGTCTCCATGTCCCGGTCGATCTTGGTCGACAGGATCCGCCCCGCCGGCCAGCCGCCGAGTTCGCGCACGACCATGCCGATGCGCTCCTCGCTGCGACCCATGCCGTAGTTGCGCGAGGTGTCGATGAAGCCGTCCGGCAGGTCGAGCACCGCGCGCACGGTCGCCCTGGCCCGCTCGACGTCGACGGCGTAGCCGAAGGTGTCGGGCATGTCGCCCAGCGCCGCGCCGCCGAAGCCGATCTTGGGAACCCGCAGCCCCGTCGCGCCGATCTCTGTGGTGGTGTCCGGCATCGCCTCCCCTTTCGTTGTTTTCAGTTTATTGTGTCGCGCCAGGCCCCGTCGGCGGCCGAGCCGAGCACCGCCTCGACCAGCGCCTGCACCCGCGCGCCCGCAGCAAAGCCGAACGGCTCCGGCGTCCGCCCCGCGAGCGCATCGAGAAAGCTCGCGATCTCGATCGCCTTGAGGTCGTTGAAGCCGAGCTGGTGCCCCGGCGCCACGCAGAACAGGCCGTAGGGCGGATGCTCGGCGCCGGCGACCAGCGTGCGGAACCCCTGCCGCCCGGCGCGGTCGCCGGCGTCGTAGAACCGCAGCTCGTTCAGCCGCTCCTGGCTGAAGACCAGCCCGCCGCGGCTGCCGTAGACCTCGAAGTCGTGCTGCATCTTGCGCCCGGTGGCGACCCAGCTCGCCTCCAGGCTTCCGCTCGCGCCGCTCGCGAAGCGCAGGAAGGCGCGGGTGACGTCGTCCACCGCCACCCGCCGCGGCGCCCCGTCCGGCCCGGGCCGCTCGGCGATCGCCGTCACCGCGTCGCCCAGCACCCGCGAAATCGGCCCGAGCAGGAACTCGGCGGTGGCGAGGATATGGCTGCCGATATCGGCGAAGGCCCCGCCCCCCGCCGGATCGAGCCGGAACCCCCAGGGCGCCGCGGGATCGGCCATGTAGTCCTCGGCGTGCACGCCGCGAAAGCCGTAGATCTCGCCAAGCTCGCCCGCCGCGATCATCTCGCGCGCCAGCCGCAGCATCGGGTTGGCGATGTAGTTGAAGCCGACCTGCGTCACCACCCCGGCCGCGGCCGCCGCCTCGGCCATCTCGCGCGCAGCAATGGCCGTCGGCGCCAGCGGCTTCTCGCAGTACACCGGCTTGCCCGCCGCGATCGCGGTCAGCGCCATGTCGCGGTGCAGGGCGTTCGGCGCGGTGACGTCGATCAGATCGATCCGCGGATCGGCCGCCATCGCGCGCCAGTCGGTGGTCCAGCGCGCGAAGCCCAGCCGCGCGGCGGCGGCTTCCGCGATCTCCGGGCTCGCGTCGGCGAGGCAGGCGAACTCGACCGCAAACGGCAGGTCGAACACCCGCGCCGCGGTCGCGAAGCCGAACACATGGGTCTTGCCCATGAAGCCCGAGCCGATCAGCCCGAGGCGCAGGACCGGCTTCGGCATGGCTCAGCCCCCCGGCAGGTCGTCGCGGTTGGCGATCATCGCCGGGTCCAGCCGGCCGTGGAAGAAGTCGAGCGCGTTCTGCGCCGAGATCACCGCCATCGCCTCCATGGCCTCGCGCGACAGGCCCGCCACATGCGGCGTCAGCACGGCCGCCTCCGCCCCGAGCAGCGGCGCGTCGCGCGCCGGCGGCTCGTCGGCGAAGACGTCGAGCCCGGCGCCCGCGACCCGGCCCTCGCGCAGCGCGGCGGCGAGCGCGGCCTCGTCCACCATGCCGCCGCGCGCGGTGTTGACCACGATGGCGCCGGGCTTCAGCCGGGCGATCTCGCCGGCCCCCAGCAGCGGCCGGTCGCCCTTCGGGGCGTGCACCGACACCACGTCGGCGGCGGCGAGCGCCGCGTCGAGGTCGGTCGCGCGCGCCACCGGCCCGCCCGCGAGCGCGGCCGCGTCGAGAAAGGGGTCGTAGACCTCCACGGTCATGTCGAAGCCCGCGGCCATGCGCGCCAGCATCCGCCCGCTGCGGCCGTAGCCGAGGATCAGCAGCCGCGATCCGCCGAGCTCGCGCCCGGCGAAGCGGCTGCGCCCCGCCCAGTCGCCGCTCCGCACCGCCCGGTCCATGCCGCGCAGATCCTTGGCGGCGGCGAGGATCAGCGCCATCGCATGCTCGGCCACCGACCGCGCGTTGGAGCCGATCGCGATCGCCACCGGAATGCCCCGCGCGCTCAGCGCCGCGACGTCGAGCGAGTCGACCCCGACCCCGTGGCGCGAGACGACGCGCAGGCGCGGCGCCGTGGCGATCATCGCCGCCGTCAGCGGCTGGGTGCGGATGATCAGGCCCTCGGCGGCGCCGAGAAACGCCGTATAGGCCGCCGGATCGGCGTCCGTCACATAGTCGAAGGTGACGCCCGGCGCGGCTTCGAGCAGGGCGAGCCCGCTGGAATGCATCGATCCCGCGACCAGCAGATGCGGCATCTCAGTAGCTCTCGATCCCGCTCGCGCCGCGGCCGCTGCGCCCGGCGACCTCGCGCGTCTTCGCCACGCTGGCGCGCGCCGCCGCGGCGAGCAGCCGCACGTCGTTCGCCACGGTGACCAGGTCGAACCCGCGCCGGATCGCCGCGCCCGCATATTCCGGCCCGCCGCAATGGATGCCCGCGCGCAGGCCGGCCCCCTTGGCGGCGGCGAGGATGCGGCCGATCGCCGCGTCCATCTCCGGCTCCTCGCGGTCGAACCCCGGCGCCAGCCGCCCGCCGGTGACCCCGAGCGTCAGGTCCGCCGGCCCGATGTAGACGCCGTCCAGCCCCGGCGTGCCGACGATCTCGTCGAGATTCGCCATCGCCTCGGCGGTCTCGATCATCGCGAGCCCGACCACCTCGGCGTTGGCGCCGGCGAAGTACTCCGGCCCCGCGGAGAAGCCGACACGCGTCGGCCCGAAGCTGCGCTGGCCCAGCGGCGGATAGCGCAGGCAGGCGACGAACCGCTCGGCCTCGGCGCGGCTGTTGATCATCGGGCAGATCACCGTATAGGCGCCGGCGTCGAGCGCCTTCATGATCGCGCCGGGATCGAGCCAGGGCACCCGCGCCACCGGCGCGACGCCGCTCGCCCGCATCGCCTGGAACATGCCCAGCATGTCCGCGTAGTCGAGCGCGCCGTGCTGCAGGTCGACCGTCACGCTGTCGTAGCCCTGCCCCGCCATGATCTCGGCGACGAAGCCGTTGCCGATCGACAGCCAGCCGTTGACCGCGGCCCCGCCGCCGTTCCACAGCGTTCTCAGTGGATTGAAACCCATCTCGCGCCCCCGGGCTTTTTTTTCGGGCCAAGGCGACCGACGCCCGGAGGCGCGATGCCCCGGACGCGCGCCGCGCGGCCTTTCCGCAACAATCGTTGCAAGCTCGAAGGGCTGTCAATATACATTCTCGAAAACACGACCACCGCAGCCGAGGGAGCGCCGCAATGTCCGCCGAGACCGTCCGCCTGACCATGGCGCAGGCGCTGGTGCGCTATCTGTGCAGCCAGTTCACCGAGATCGACGGCGCGCGGGTCCCGCTGTTCGCCGGCGCCTTCGCGATCTTCGGCCACGGCAACGTCACCTGCCTCTCCGAGGCGCTCGAGGCCGAGCAGGACCGCCTGCCGACCTGGCGCGGCCAGAACGAGCAGTCGATGGCGCTGGCCGCGATCGCCTTCGCCAAGGCGAAGCGCCGGCGGCAGATCATGGTGGCGATCAGCTCGATCGGCCCGGGCGCGCTCAACATGACCACCGCCGCGGCGATGGCCCACGCCAACCGCCTGCCGGTGCTGCTGCTCGCCGGCGACGTCTTCGCCAGCCGCCGCCCCGACCCGGTGCTGCAGCAGATCGAGGTGTTCTCCGACCCGTCGATCTCGGTCAACGACGCCTTCCGGCCGATCACCCGCTACTGGGACCGCATCAGCCAGCCCGAGCAGATCATCTCCTCCCTGCCCCAGGCAGTCGCCGCGATGCTCGACCCCGCCGACTGCGGCCCGGCCTTCATCGGCCTCTGCCAGGACACCCAGGAGCGCGCCTTCGACTACCCGGCGCGCTTCTTCGAGCCGGTGCTGCACGCCGTCCCCCGCCCCCGCCCCGACCGCGCCCGCCTCGCCGAGGCCGCCGCGAAGCTGCGCACCGCCAAACGCCCGCTGATCATCGCCGGCGGCGGCGTGCGCTATTCGCTGGCCGAGGCCGAGGTCGCCGCCTTCGCCGCCGCCCGCGGCATCCCGCTGACCGAGACCATCGCCGGCAAGGGGAGCGTCACCCACGACCACCCCGCGCACGCCGGCCCCATCGGCGTCGTCGGCTCGACCTCGGCCAACGCGCTCGCCGCCGAGGCGGA
>CAYTMB010000223.1:0-4574 GCA_964438465.1 uncultured Rhodovulum sp.
TGGCGGCCCCGGAGATAGCCGGTGTCGCACTTGGTTTGTGAATCTACGGGGCCCCGCCAACAGGCGGGGAGAAAAAGGACTCGCGGCCCACGGGCCGCTCCCTGTTCTGGTCCTCCGCCGGCGCTTCGTAGCGGAAGCGGGAGACGGCGTCGCGCGCGCAACGCGCCAGCGCGCCGCGGGCGCAACAGTGTAACCAGCGCGACCTCGACGCGGCGCATCGGTCCGCCCGTCGACGGGCGGAAGCGCGACCCCCGTGCGATGGCGGCTGGGGGGCTTCGACCACGGAAATGGGGAGCGCCGATCCAGGGACGCCGGGCGGGTCAGGCCGCCTGGGGCGGTCCTTGCTCGCCAGCTCGGGGGAATCGATCCGTCGGCCGGGCGCGCGCATCGGCGCGCGGATGATGACGGCTGAAGCGGCGCGCGCGATTGGTTGCGGCGGCCGGGGCCTCAGGCCCCGACGGCCAGCTTGCGCTTGGCTTCGGCGCTCTGCGGCTCGCGCAGGACGTAGCCGCGGCCCCAGACCGTCTCGATGTAGTTCTCGCCGCCGGTGGCCTCGCTGAGCTTCTTGCGCAGCTTGCAGATGAAGACGTCGATGATCTTCAGCTCGGGCTCGTCCATGCCGCCGTAGAGATGGTTGAGGAACATCTCCTTGGTCAGGGTGGTGCCCTTGCGCAGGGAGAGCAGCTCGAGCATCTGGTATTCCTTGCCGGTCAGATGCACCGACTTGCCGTCGACCTCCACGGTCTTGGCGTCGAGGTTCACCGCGAACTTGCCGGTGGCGATCACCGACTGGGCGTGGCCCTTGGAGCGGCGCACGATGGCGTGGATGCGCGCGATCAGCTCCTGGCGGTGGAACGGCTTGGTCATGTAGTCGTCGGCGCCGAAACCGAAGCCCTTGAGCTTCGATTCGGTGTCGTCGGTGCCCGACAGGATCAGGATCGGCGTCTCGACCTTGGCGACGCGCAGCTGGCGCAGCACCTCGTGGCCGGTCATGTCGGGCAGGTTCAGGTCGAGCAGGATCAGGTCGTAGTCGTAGAGCTTGGCCAGATCGACGCCTTCCTCGCCCAGGTCCGTCGCATAGACGTTCAGATTCGCGTTCTGAAGCATCATCTCGATGCTCTTGGACGTCGTCGGATCGTCTTCGACAAGCAGGATGCGCATGGGCGGCTCTCCGTTCTCAACAGCGGCTCTCTCTGACGCGTCCATTGTTAACCACGAAGGAGTTAACGACAGATTACGATAGAAGAACCGTACTCGCTCGCCTTAGGGTTGTCTATACTTCTGTATCGCGGTGACCCGCAGCGCGGCGGCGCCGTGGTTGCGGACCGCCGACCGCCAGATCTCCAGCTCCTCCTCGGACAGCCGGTACATCTCGCAGGCCTCCTGCGCGGCGATCAGGCCGTTGTCCACCGCGGCGACCACGGTCGCCTTGCGGCGCGCCACCCAGCGCTTGGTGTTGACCGGAGGCAGATCGGACCGCGTGAGCTTGCTGCCGTCCGACAGCTTCACGAATACCGGCCCCTTTTCACGACGAATATACATTGCACGCTCCCTAACACTCGTATCACCCGAGCGTTTACTTACGGGGTGAGGCCTTAAGTGCTGGTGAAGCGGGGCCTTGCGTGTATCTAAGGTTTTACGATATTGCGCGGCAACCAAGGGGTCGTCCCGATGCGCCGCATCTCCACCGTTTCCGGGCTGAACAGCCTCGGGCTGCCCAAGCCCGCCGCCGAGACGCGCGTGCTCGTCGCGATGTCCGGGGGCGTCGACAGTTCGGTGGTGGCGGCCAAGCTCGCGGGCGAGGGCTACGAGGTGGTCGGCGTCACGCTGCAGCTTTACGACCACGGGGCGGCGCTGGCGCGCAAGGGCGCCTGCTGCGCCGGGCGCGACATTCACGACGCGCGCCGGGTCGCCGAGACGATCGGTTTCGCCCACTACGTCCTCGACTACGAGAGCCGGTTCCGCGACGCGGTGATCGACGAGTTCGCCGACGCCTATCTCGCCGGCGCGACGCCGGTCCCCTGCATCCGCTGCAACCAGAGGGTCAAGTTCCGCGACCTGCTCGAGACCGCGCGCGACCTCGGCGCCGATTGCATGGCCACCGGTCATTATGTTCAACGCACACCCACCCCTTTTGGCGCCCAGTTGCACCGCGCCGCAGACCCCGACCGCGACCAAAGCTACTTCCTGTTTTCGACAACGCGCGAGCAGCTGGATTATTTGCGCTTCCCGCTGGGAAATTTGCGGTCGAAGGCGGAGACCCGCGCGCTGGCCCAGCGCTACGGGCTGGGCGTGGCGGACAAGCCGGACAGCCAGGACATCTGCTTCGTGCCGAACGGCTCCTATGCGGCGGTGATCGAGAAGCTGCGGCCGGGCGCGGCGGAGCCGGGCGAGATCGTCGGTCTCGACGGCCGGGTGCTGGGCGGCCATCGCGGGGTGATCCACTACACCGTCGGGCAGCGGCGCGGGCTGGGGCTGGGCGGGGGCGAGCCGTTGTTCGTGGTGCGGCTCGACGCCGGGGCGCGGCGGGTGGTCGTCGGGCCGCGCGCGGCGCTGGCGCGGCGGTTCGCCTCGCTCGCGGAGGTGAACTGGCTGGGGGACGGGGCCTTCGAGGCGGCGCCCGAGGGCGGCTGGGAGATCGCGGCGCGGGTCCGCTCGACCCGGCCGCCGAAGCCGGCGCGGCTCTATCCGCTGGGCGGCGGGCGGGCGCGGGTCGAGCTGCTCGACGCCGAGGAGGGCGTGGCCCCGGGGCAGGCCTGCGTGTTCTATGCGCCCGAGGGCAGCCGGGTGCTCGGCGGCGGCTGGATCGTGCGCGAGGCGTGATCGCGGGGCCTATTCAGCGTGAATATTCGGCAAGTCATTGATATTGCAGTAATTCACCTCTGTTAACGCGCGTGGGCGCGCGGGTCACGCCGTCGGGATCGTGCCGCCGTCGATGACGTATTCGGCGCCGTGGATCGCACCGGCGCGGTCGGAGGCGAGGAAGGCGGCGAGCTCGGCGACCTCCTCGGGCCAGGCCGGGCGGCCGATCGGGATGCCGCCGAGCGCGTCCATGATCCCCTGCCGGGCGGCGGCCTCGTCGCCGTCGCCGCTGTCCGCGAGCCGCCGCACCATGCGCTCGGCGGCGTCGGTCCGGATCCAGCCCGGCGAGACGACGTTGACGCGCACCCCGTGCGGGCCGAGCTCCTTCGAGAGCGCCTTGCTGTAGGTGACGAGGGCGGCCTTGGCGGCGGCGTAGGGGATGGTCGAGGCGTGGAGCGGCAGGGTCCGCTGGATCGAGGCGACATGCAGGATGACGCCGGCGCCGCGCTCCAGCATCGCCGGGGCCAGCAGGCGGTCGAGCCGGACCGCCGCGAGCAGGTTGAGGTCGAGCTCGCGCCGCCAGTGCTCCTCCGTCGCCGCGCGAAAGCCGCCGCCCGGGGTGGCCGAGCCGCCGAGGCTGTGCACGAGGATGTCGGCGCCGCCGAAGCGGTCGGCGACCGCCCCGGCCAGCGCGGCGACGCCTTCGGGCGTCGCGAGGTCGGCCCGAACGAACAGCTCGGCGGGGAGGCCGGCCGGGGCGGGGCGCCGCGCGCTGGTCGCGACGCGGGCGCCGGCGGCGGCGAAGCGGCGGACCATCGCGGCGCCGGCGCCTTCGGTGCCGCCGGTCACCAGGACGCGGCGGCCGGCGAACTCGGCCGGATCGGCGCGGAAAGGCCCGGGCCGGGTCACGCGCCGATCTCCAGCCGGGCGATGCGGTCGCCGTCGAGGGTGAAGCGGAAGGAGAGCACGGCGGGGCTGCCGGGGAAGTCGCCGGAGACCTCTGCGGCGACCTCGATGCGCTCGCCGGTGCGCGCGACGGTTCGCACGGTCGCGCGGTCGTCGTATTTCGCCACGGTGTCGCGCATCCAGGCGCGGATGGCCTCGGGGGTCTCATGGAGGCCGCCCTCGTCCGCGACGGCGGCGGCGGGCGCGAAGGCGGCGAGGGCGGCGTCGAAGTCGCGGGCGTTCCTGCCGTCGAAAAAGCGCGCGATCGGGTCTGGAAGCGGGTCGGTCATCGGGGGTCTCCGGGTTGGGTCTTGTCTGGAGACGAGAGGTGGCGGTATGCTCCCGGCATGGCAAGAACCGACGAAAAAGTAGGGTACTTACCTCCGAGTGCGGTGCTGTATCCGACGCCGGGCGCGGCTTCGGCGGGGGTCGAGGCCGCGCTGCGGATGCTGGAGGGACGCTGGAAGCTGGTGATCCTGTTCCATCTCTTCGGCGGGCGGACGCTGCGCTTCTCCGAGCTGGAGCGGGCGATCCCGGGCGTCTCGCAGAAGATGCTGATCCAGCAGCTGCGGCAGATGGAGGCGGACGGCATCGTCTTGCGCATCGTGCACCATCAGGTGCCGCCGAAGGTCGAGTACCGGCTGACCGACTGGGGCCAGTCGCTGTGCCCGGCGCTCGACGCGCTGCTGGTCTGGGCGGCGGGCAGGCCGGAGGCGGAGGCGCCGGGCTGATTGCCCCTTGATCGCCTCGGGTCGCGCCCTCCGCGAGATTGGCGCCCCGGATCGCATCAGCGGGGCATTGCCCCGCGCGATCCGGTCGCCCGGAGC
>CAYTMB010000224.1:0-4492 GCA_964438465.1 uncultured Rhodovulum sp.
CGACCCCCAGCCGCGAGGCCAGCGCCTGCAGCCGGCGCTCGACCGCCTCGCCGGCGAAGTCCCGCGCCCCGCCCGCGAGCGTCAGCGTCAGCTTGCCGCCGGCGAGCGCCAGCGGCGCATGTTCGAGCACCCCCAGCGCCGAGCCCGACAGCATCGCCCCGAGCCGCAGCGCCCGCCCCAGCACCACCGCGTCGGCGGCGCGCTCGGCGGGGATCAGCGGCGCGTAGCGCGACAGATCTTCGCCCGGGCCCGCCGCCTTGTAGCGGTTGTAGAGCGTCAGCCCGAGGAAGATGCGCTCGGCGTGATTCAGCCCGGCGACATTGGCCCGGATCACCGATTCGAAGCACAGCTCGGCGCGGTAGTCGGGATGCGCCCGCCAGTTGACGTCGTGCAGCAGGCAGGCGGCGCGCATCAGCCGCAGCTCGGTCGCCAGCCGCTCGGGGAAGATCGGGACCAGCCAGTCGAACAGAGCGTCGCCGAAACCCGGGCTGCGCGACGCGGCCGCCTCCATGTGCCGGCAGGCCTCGATCAGCGGGTCCTGGCCGCGCATCTCCTCGGTCATCTGGCGATAGAGCAGGCCCTCGCGCAGGCCGTAGGCCGAGATCTTGACCTTGCCCGGCTCGATCCGGCGCAGCATCTCGGCCAGCACCCGCGCCGCCAGCGGCACCAGGCTGAGCCGCGCGGCGGAGGTGCCCGTCTGCGTCGCGATCCGCCCCGCCTCCTGGTTGCGGATCCAGTCGAGCGTCTCGTTCAGCTGCGGGATCGGCGGCTCGTAGGAATGCAGCACCTGCAGCGGATAGCCGATGCGCTCCATGTCGAGCTTGGCGATGGCCCGCCACGAGCCGCCGACGAGGAACAGCCGCGGCGCCGGCCCCGGCACCGCCTTGCGCAGCGCCTTGACCTCCTTCCTGATCGTCTTGGCGCGCGCCTCCGGGTCGGCGATGTCGGCGAGCTTGAGCGGCCCCAGCGGCGAGGTGGCGCAGGCGCCGATCCTGCCCTCGCTCAGATGCGCGAGCTCCATCGAGGCGCCGCCCATGTCGCAGACCAGCCCCTCGGCGTGCGGCCAGCCCAGCAGCACGCCCTTGGCCGCCAGCCGCGCCTCCTCGCCGCCGCTGGCGACATGCAGCTGCAGCCCGGTCTCGCGCTGGACCTGATCGCAGAACGCCGGCCCGTCGTCCGCCTCGCGCACCGCCGCGGTCGCGACCGCGATCAGCCCCGACAGCTCCATGCGCCGCGCCAGCGCCGCGAACCGGCGCAGCGTCGCCATGGCGCTGGCCCAGCCCTCGCGGCTGAGCCGGCCGGTGTCGGCGAGGCCGACGCCGAGTCCGCACAGCACCTTCTCGTTGTAGAAATACGCCGGGCTGCGCGCCATGCCGTCGAAGACCACCAGCCGGACCGAGTTCGAGCCGACGTCGACCACCCCGATGCGCTTGAGCCGCGCCTTGGCGGCCGCCTGGACCTGGAAGCGGGGAATCTTGCCCGCGCGTTTCGTTTCGTTCAACGACCCGGTCCCCGCGTCCGTTGCGCCGCGCGGAACCTCGCATTGGCGAACCCGCCGCGTCAACCGTGACGGGCGACGATCCCGTGGCGCTCGAGATACCCGCCGAGCCGATCCGGCTCGAACGCCGCGAAGGCGAGGCCGACATGGCCGTCGGGGCGCAGCAGATACCCCGCGCCCTCCGCCAGCCCCGCCGCGCGCGCGCCCTCGTCGAAGGGATAGGCGCAGAGCGCGATCCCGCGCGCCGCCGCCGCCGCGCGCAATTCGGGCGCGACCGCGCCATAGACATGCAGCCGCCAGTCGAGCGCCGACAGCGACGCGTAATTGTCGAGCGCCTCGACCCAGGGCAGCCGGTCGCCGGCGCGCACGTCGCCGGCCGTCCCTTCGCTGAGCGCGGAGTCCGGATACGCGATGCGGGTCTGGCTGACGACGCGGAACAGCGCCCGGCGGCTCGCCTCGAACCGGATCAGCTGGCGGATCACGAAGGGCGCGATCCGGGTGCGGGTGACCCGCGCCACCCCGCCCCGCGCCACCACCCGCCCGAAGATGCGGTCGGTGGTCGCGACGAGGCTGCGGGCGAAGGCGATGCGCTCGGCCTCGTAGCTGTCGAGGATCGCCGCATCCGCCCGGCCCGCCACCACCGCCGCGAGCTTCCAGCCGAGGTTCATCGCGTCGCCGAGGCCGGTGTTCATGCCCTGGCCGCCGACCGGGGAATGGATATGCCCGGCGTCCCCGGCGAGAAACACCCGGCCCAGGCGGAAATGGTCGGCGACGCGGTGGTGCACGCGATAGGTCGCGAACCACTCGACATGCTCGACCCCGACCCCGAGCAGCCGCGCCCCGTCCGCCCCGACCTCGGCGTAGGTCAGGTCGTCGCGATGCTCCATCGCCGGCGGCACGACGCCGATCAGCCGCTGCGCGCCGGTGGTCCGCACCGGCAGCATCAGGCAGAAGGTGTCGTCCCCCAGCCCGAAGAACAGCCCGTCGTTCGGCCGGTCGATCCGCACGTCGGCGACGTAGAACAGCCCCTGGGTGGTGCCGCCGCCGAAGCCGATCCCGAGCGCCTTGCGCGTCGGGCTCGAGCCGCCGTCGCAGCCGACGAGCCAGGGCGCCTCGATCGTCTCGGGGACGCCGTCGCGCTCGACCTCGGCCCGGACGCGGTCCGGCCCGGCTTCGAGCCCGGTCAGGCGGGTGTTCCACTCCACCGCCACGCCGGCCTCGGCCAGCCGCTCGACCAGGAACGCCTCGTGCAGGTCCTGCGCGAGCATCAGCACATAGGGAAAGGCGCTGATCCCGCGCCCCATCTCGGCGAGCGAGAAGGCCGCCTTCTTCTCGCCGTTGGCCCAGATCTGCGCCGTCCGCGCCTCGATGCCGAGCGACACGGCGGCGTCGGCGATGCCGAGCTGGCGGTAGAACTCCAGCGTGCGCGCCTGCACGGCCATCGCCCGCGACTGCGGCGTCGGGCCCGGGCTGTCGTCGATGATCCGCACCGCGACCCCGAGCCGGCGCAGCACGAGCGCCAGGAACAGCCCGGACGGCCCGGCGCCGACGACGATCACGTCAGGCCCCCGGACCTCCGTCATCGCGCCCCTCCGCTCAGTCCTGCGAATGCACCAGCCGGATCACGTCGCGCGCGCCGGCCCGGCCGCGGCCCGACAGCGACGGCGTCTCCATGAAATACCGATGGCACGAGAACAGCGGCGCGCCGTCCGCCGCCTCGTGGCGCAGGTACGACCCGTCGGGCTGCGCCACCCAGCTCTGCGCCTGGTCGGCCATGTTCGCGGCCATGATCTGGTCGACGATCTGGGCGTGCACCGTCGGATTGGTGATCTCGACCAGCGTCTCGATGCGGCGGTCGAGGTTGCGCTCCATCCAGTCCGCCGACGAGATGTAGACCCGCGCCTCGGTCGAAGGCAGGCCGTGGCCGTCGCCGAAGGCGACGACGCGGCTGTGCTCGAGGAACCGCCCGATGATCGACTTCACCCGGATCGTCTCGCTCAGCCCAGCCACCCCGGCGCGCAACGAGCAGATGCCGCGCACCACCATGTCGATCTTCACCCCTGCCTGGGACGCGGCGTAGAGTGCGTCGATCACCTCCGGATCGGTGATGGCGTTGAGCTTGACCCAGACCGCCGCCGGCCGGCCGGCGCGGGCGTGCTCGATCTCGCCCACCAGCCCTTCGAGGATGCGCGGCTTGATCATGTGCGGGCTGATCGCGAGGTTCTCCAGCGCCACCGGCTTCACATAGCCGGTGACGTAGTTGAACACCTTGGTTGCGTCGCGCCCCAGCGCCTTGTCGCAGGTGAACAGGCTGAGATCGGTATAGATGTTCGCCGTGCCCGGGTGATAGTTCCCCGTGCCGAAATGGGTGTAGGTGACCAGCTCGCCCGCCTCCCGCCGCACCACGGTCGAGATCTTGGCGTGGGTCTTCCAGTCGATGAAGCCGTAGACCACCTGCGCCCCGGCCCGCTCCAGCCGGCGCGACTGCCGGATGTTCGCCGCCTCGTCGAACCGCGCCTTCAGCTCGATCAGCGCGGTGACCGACTTGCCGTCCTCCGCCGCCTCGCACAAGGCCGCGACGATCGGGCTGTCGCGGCTGGTGCGGTAGAGGGTCTGCTTGATCGCGACGACGTCGGGGTCGCGCGCCGCCTGCTGCAGGAAGCGCACCACGATGTCGAAGGTCTCGTAGGGGTGGTGCAGCAGCATGTCCTTCTGGCGGATCGCCGCGAAGATGTCGCCCTCGAAGTCCTGCACCCGCTCGGGCATCCGCGGGGTGAACGGCGGCCACAGCAGGTCGGGGCGCGGGACGCGGCACAGCTCGGAGAGATCGCCGAGCCCGAGGATGCCGGGCACGTCGATCACCTCGTCGTTGGCGACCCCCAGCGCGCGCACGATCAGCTGGCGCAGGTCGGCGGGCGCGCCCGCGGTCATCTTCAGCCGGATCACCTCGCCGCGGCGCCGCCGCTTCAGCGCGGTCTCGAACTCGCGCACCAG
>CAYTMB010000225.1:0-4481 GCA_964438465.1 uncultured Rhodovulum sp.
GCGCCAGCCCAGGCAGGCGCGCACCGATTGGAGAGCGACGGTCCAGCCCGGCGCCTCTCGCCCTCCGCGCTCACGCGCTCCGGGCGACCGGATCGCGCGGGGCGGCGCCCCGCTGATGCGATCCGGGGGCGCACATCGCTTGCCCCGGTCACCATCGGCCGGGTCGGCGGCGTCAGCGTCAGCAACACGCCGCGCTCGCGCGTCACGACCGAGACGGGACTGCGGATCATCTCAACGCCGACATTCCGACCGGCGCAAGGGTGTCGCCGTGGCGGAGGTGGGTCATGCACGCCCTCGGCTCTCGCGGACCGGCAGCCTGGCCGGGAAAACCCCGGGCGGCCAGGCGAAAGCGCGGGATGCCGTCGGGCCGGGTAAAAATCCGGTTAACGTCGGGGCATGTTTTCAAGTAATATCAACAACTTGACCCCGTGTATCACGTTGTTACGCCCGGACAAAAAACACCGCCCCGGGCGCAGCGCGCCGGGGCGGCGAGTTGGTCAGAACCCTTCGTCAGAAGATCGTCGCCACCGGCAGCCCCAGCGCCATCGCCCCGGCGTACTCGGCCTGCGGCCCGGCCTGCAGCGGGTGATAGCGCGCGCCCTGCACGTCGCGGAACCGCCGCTCCAGCCCGGCGGCGCGATAGAAGCCGGCGCCGCCGGCCAGCTCCATCGCCAGCTCCACCGCGCGGATCGCGTTCGCGGCGACCAGCGCCTTGCCGATCATCACCTCGTTGACGCTCTCGGCCGAGGGCGCGTTGGCCTCCGCCGCCGCGATCATCGCGCCATGGGCGATCTGCGCCGCCCGCAGCGCCGTGTCCATCCGCCCGGCGAGGTTCAGCGCATGCGGTCCCGCCGGCTTCTTCTTCGCCATCGCCACCGCGATGTCGCGCGCGCTCTCGGCGACGCCGAGATAGACCGCGTAGATCAGCGGAAAGGCGGTCGTGGCGATGATCTGGAACAGCGGATGCCACTCGCCCGCCGGCCGCTTCAGCGCCACCCCGGCGTCGGGCACGAACAGCCCGTCGATCACCACGTCGTTCGAGCCGGTGCCGCGCATCCCCAGCGTGCGCCAGGTGTCCTCGATCCGCACCTCGGCCGCCTGCATCGGCGCGCCGAAATGCAGCACCGAGCGCGCGCCGTCCTCGTCGAGCACCGCGCCGGTCATCAGCAGGTCGCCGGCCTCGGCGGCCGAGGTGAAGGCCTTGCGCGCGGTGATCCGGTAGCCGCCCTCGACCTTCTCGGCGCGCCCCGAGCCGCCGATCCAGTCCGAGCCGCCGCTCGACAGCAGCACGATGCGATCCCTCGCCACCCGGCGCAGCAGCGGCTCGACCGCCGCCACCTGGCGATGGGTCCAGCGCCAGGCCGGGATCGCCACCTGATGGGTGTGCATCGAGAAGGCGAGCGCGGTCGAGCCGCAGCCATGCGCGAGGATGCGCAGCATGTCGGCCAGCTCGCGCAGCTCGGCGCCGCCGCCGCCCAGATCCGCCGGCACGCCCGCCTCGATCAGCCCGGCCTCGCGCAGCCGCGCGAAGCTCCCGGCGACGAAGCTGTCCTCGGCGTCGCAGCGCGCCGCGCCCGCGGCGAGCGCCGGGACAAGGGCCTCGGCCGCCGCGCGCAGGTCCGGCTGCGCCGCCGCCGTCGCCTCGCGTTCCGCTGTCATGGTCATTCTGGAACCTCCGGTTGTTGGTATGCCCCGAGGATCGCAGGGAGCGGCCGCCCGCTCCAGTCAAGGAACTGTACTACCGTGCGGCGCGCGCCGGGCGTATCATGCCGGAACCGGAGAACGGAGGGATGCGATGACCCAAGCCGCGAGCTACGGGCAGTTCTGCCCGGTTTCGATGGCCGCCGAGATCCTGTGCAACCGCTGGACCGTGCTGGTCCTGCGCGAGATGCTCGCCGGCGTCACCCGCTTCAACGACCTGCGCCGCGGCGTGCCGCGGATGTCGCCGTCGCTGTTGTCCAAGCGGCTCAAGGAATTGGAGGCCGCCGGCGTCGTGGTCACCGCCCCCGGCCCCGGCGGCGTCGCCGAATACCAGCTGACCGAAGCCGGCAGGGATCTGCGCGAGATCGTCATGGCGATGGGCTTCTGGGGCCAGCGCTGGGTCGAGAGCCAGCTCTCCCTGCGCAACCTCGACCCGACGCTGCTGATGTGGGACATGCGGCGCAACCTCAACCCCAGGCCGTTGCCGCCGCGCCGCTGCACGATACAGTTTCTGTATCCCGAGCTGCCCGAGGCCCGGCGCGCCTTCTGGCTGGTGATCGACGGCGGCGCGATCGACCTGTGCAGCTCCGACCCCGGCTTCGAGCTCGACCTGCTGGTGACCGCCTCGCTGAAGAGCATGACCGCGATCTGGATGGGCCTCGCGAGCGTCGCGCAGGAGGTCGCCGCCGGCCGCGTCAGCCTCGACGGCGACCCGCGCATCGCCCGCGCCATGCAGCAATGGCTCGGCCTCAGCCCCTTCGCCCCGGGCGAACGCCGGGTCGCCTGACCCGGCGCCGCGAGCCGCGGCCCCGAAGACGGCCTCAGGGCCGGACGCAGAGCGTCGAGCGCGTCAGGAACCGCCGTTCCCGGCCGTTGTCGAGCGAGAACATGCCGCCGCGCCCCGGCACCACGTCGAGGATCAGGTCGGTGTGCTTCCAGACCTCGTACTGCGCCCCGCCGATGTAGAACGGCGCGCCCCCGACATGCCCGAGCAGCACGTCGGCGTCGCCGATCAGGAAGTCGCCCAGCGGATAGCACATCGGCGCCGAGCCGTCGCAGCAGCCGCCCGACTGGTGGAACAGCACCGGCCCGTGCTCGGCCGTGATCTCGGCCAGCAGCTCGAGCGCCGCCGGCGTGGCGCTCACCTTGCCGCCGACCTCGACCGCCACCGCCTCAGGACGCCAGGTCGAGGACGATGCGCCCCTCGATCTGGCCCTTGTGCATCTTCGCGAACACCTCGTTCACGTCCTCGAGCCGGGCGGTGGAGATCGTCGCCTTCACCTTGCCCTGCGCCGCGAAGTCGATGCTCTCCTGCAGGTCGAGCCGCGTGCCGACGATGGACCCCCGCACCGTGATGCCGTTCAGCACCATGCCGAAGATGTCGAGCGGGAAATCCCCAGGCGGCAGCCCGTTCAGCGACACCGTGCCGCCGCGCGCCACCATGCCGATCGCCTGCTCGAAGGCCTTGCGGGAGACCGCCGTCACCAGCACCCCCTGCGCCCCGCCGCCGGTCTCGCGCCTGACGACCGCCGCCGGGTCCTCCTCCAGCGCGTTCACCGTCAGCGTCGCGCCCAGCCTGCGCGCCAGCTCGAGCTTGTCCTCGGAGATATCCACCGCCGCGACGTTCAGCCCCATCGCCTTCGCGTATTGCACCGCCATGTGCCCGAGCCCGCCGATGCCCGAGATCACCACCCAGTCGCCGGGCCGGGTGTCCGTCACCTTCAACCCCTTGTACACCGTCACGCCCGCGCAGAGGATCGGCGCCATCTCGGCGAAGGGGATGTTCCCCGGCAGATGCCCGACATAGTTCGGATCGGCCACCACATATTCGGCGAAGCCGCCGTTCACCGAATAGCCGGTGTTCTTCTGCTCGACGCAGAGCGTCTCCCAGCCGCCGAGGCAGTGCCGGCAATGCCCGCAGGCGGTGTAGAGCCAGGGCACCCCGACCCGGTCGCCCTCCTTGACGTGGCGCACGTCGCGGCCCGCCGCCGAGACGAAGCCCACCCCCTCGTGCCCCGGGATGAACGGCGGGTTCGGCTTCACCGGCCAGTCGCCCTCGGCGGCGTGCAGGTCGGTGTGACACACGCCGGACGCCTGGATCTTCACCTGGATCTCGCCCGGACCCGGCTCGGGAACCGGAACCTCGTCGATCGTCAGCGGCTTGCCGAATTCCCGGACCACCGCAGCCTTCATCGTCCTGGCCATCGCATCCTCCTCGTCGCGCAGCGCATCATGGGCCGGCCCGGCCGGCCGGCCCATGATCTCGATCAGAAGAACCCGAGTTTCTTCGGGCTGTAGCTGACCAGCATGTTCTTGGTCTGCTGATAGTGATCGAGCATCATCTTGTGGTTCTCGCGCCCGATGCCCGACTGCTTGTAGCCGCCGAAGGCCGCATGCGCCGGATAGGCGTGATAGCAGTTGGTCCAGACCCGCCCGGCCTGGATCCCGCGCCCGAAGCGGTAGGCCCGGGTCCCGTCCCGCGTCCAGACCCCGGCCCCGAGCCCGTAGAGCGTGTCGTTGGCGATCTCCAGCGCCTCGGCGTCGTCCTTGAAGGTCGTCACCGACACCACCGGCCCGAAGATCTCCTCCTGGAAGATCCGCATCTTGTTGTGGCCCTTGAACACCGTCGGCCTGACGTAATAGCCGCCGGCCAGATCGCCCGGCAGCTCCGCCCGCGCGCCGCCGGTCAGCACCTCGGCCCCCTCCTGCCGGCCGATGTCGAGATAGGCGAGGATCTTCTCCATCTGCTCGCTCGACGCCTGCGCGCCGATCATCGTCGC
>CAYTMB010000226.1:0-4477 GCA_964438465.1 uncultured Rhodovulum sp.
CGCTCGGGGCGCCGCACGAATGCCTCGCGCTCGAATACGCCGGCGGCGACAAGCTGTACCTGCCGGTCGAGAACGTCGAGCTGCTCAGCCGCTACGGCCACGAGGAGGGCCTGCTCGACCGGCTCGGCGGCGGGGCTTGGCAGGCGAAGAAGGCCCGGCTCAAGGCGCGGATCCGCGACATGGCCGACCGGCTGATCCGCATCGCCGCCGAGCGGACGCTGCGCAAGGGCGCGATCCTCACGCCCCCCGAGCACCAGCTGTGGGAGGAGTTCTGCGCCCGCTTCCCCTACGCCGAGACCGACGACCAGCTCAACGCCATCGCCGACGTGCTCGGCGACATGGAATCGGGCCAGCCGATGGACCGGCTGGTCTGCGGCGACGTCGGCTTCGGCAAGACCGAGGTGGCGCTGCGCGCCGCCTATGTCGCGGCGATGTCGGGCGTGCAGGTGGCGGTGATCGCGCCCACGACGCTGCTGGCCCGCCAGCATTTCCGCAGCTTCTCCGAGCGGTTCCGCGGCCTGCCGATCCATGTGCGCCAGCTGTCGCGCTTCGTCCCCGCCAAGGAGGCGGCCCAGACCCGCGACGATCTCGCCCGCGGCAAGGTCGAGGTGGTGGTCGGCACCCATGCGCTGCTCGCCAAGAGCGTGCGCTTCGCCAATCTCGGCCTGATGGTCATCGACGAGGAGCAGCATTTCGGCGTCGCTCACAAGGAGCGGCTGAAGGCGCTGCGCTCGGACATCCATGTGCTGACCCTGACGGCGACGCCGATCCCGCGCACCCTGCAGATGGCGCTGTCGGGCGTGCGCGAGCTGAGCCTGATCGCCACGCCCCCGGTCGACCGGCTGGCGATCCGCACCTATGTCAGCGAGTTCGACGCGGTGACCGTGCGCGAGGCCCTGCTGCGCGAACGCTTCCGCGGCGGCCAGTCGTTCTACGTCGCGCCGCGGATCTCGGACCTCGGCGCCATCGAGGAATTCCTGCGCGAACAGGTGCCCGAGGTCAGCTTCGTGGTCGCGCACGGCCAGATGGCGGCGTCCGAACTCGACGAGAAGATGAACGCCTTCTACGACGGCAGGTACGACGTGCTGGTCTCGACCACGATCATCGAATCCGGCCTCGACATCCCGGCGGCGAACACGCTGATCGTCGAGCGCGCCGACATGTTCGGCCTCGCGCAGCTCTACCAGATCCGCGGCCGGGTCGGGCGCTCCAAGCTGCGCGCCTATGCCTTCTTCATGACCGAGGCGCGGAAGAAGCTCACCCCGCAGGCCGAGCGCCGGCTGCGCGTGCTCGGCGCGCTCGACACGCTGGGGGCGGGCTTCACGCTGGCGAGCCAGGATCTCGACATCCGCGGCGCCGGCAACCTGCTCGGCGAGGAGCAGTCGGGCCAGATCCGCGAGGTCGGGTTCGAACTGTACCAGGACATGCTGCAGGAGGCGATCGCCAAGCTGCGCTCGGGCGAGATCGAGATGGAGGGCGACGGCGAATGGTCGCCGGCGATCAACCTCGGCGTGCCGGTGCTGATCCCCGAAGCCTATGTGCCCGACCTCGACGTGCGGCTCGGGCTCTACCGCCGGCTGTCGGCGCTGGAGCGGAAGGTCGAGATGGAGGGCTTCGCCGCCGAGCTGATCGACCGCTTCGGCCCGCTGCCGGCCGAGGTCGAGACGCTGATGACGGTGGTGCGCATCAAGGTGCTGTGCAAGCGCGCCGGCATCGCCCGGCTCGACGGCGGCCCGAAGGGCGGCACGGTGGCCTTCCACCTCGACAAGTTCGCCAACCCCGCCGGGCTGGTGCAGTTCCTGCACGACCAGCGCGGCGAGGCCAGAGTCAGGGACAACAAGATCGTGCTCCGCCGCGACTGGGCCGACGCGAAGGCGCGGCTGGTCGGCGCCTTCGTCGTCGCCCGCGACCTCGCGGCGCTGGCGAAGCCCCCGCAGAAGGCCAAGGTCAGCGCCTGACCGCCCGGCGGACAAGGTCCGGCGGGGGCGGCGTCGCGCGTTCCCGTTGCCAAGCGGGCCCGCAGTCGGCACACTCCGCCCAAGCGCCGCTCCGGAGCCGAATTCCCGTGACCGGCCCGCTGGACAGGCGTGCATTCCAGGACCGGCCGGGAGACGCCCGGCGGTCGCAGGCAAGGGGGGATGGGTGGCGATGTTCCGGTTGCTGGGAGCGATGGCGGCCGTGGCCTGCTGCGCGGGCGGCGCGGCGGCGGACAACCTGCGGCCGATCGATCCGGCGGGGCTGCGCGCCGTCATCGACGCCGCCGCCGCCGAGATGCTGCTGCCGGGCGCGATGGTGCTGCTGCGCACGCCCGGGGGCGATTTCGCCTACGGCTACGGCGCCACCGAACTGGGCGGCGCGGCCGCCCCGACGGCGGAGACGCAGTTCCGCATCGCCTCGAACACCAAGACGATGACCGCGGCGGCGATCGTGCTGCTCGCCCAGGACGGCAGGCTCGGCCTCGACGACCCGGTCTCGAAATATATCGAGGGCGTGCCCGGCGGCGAGGCGATCACCGTGGCCGACCTGCTGAAGATGCGCTCGGGCCTGCCCGACTCCACCGACGCGCCGGCGTTCCTCGCGGTGCTCGACAGCGATCCGGACCGGGTCTGGACCCCGCAGGAGATGCTCGACATCGCCTTCGCGCGGCCGGTGATGTTTCCCCCGGGCGCCGAGTTCTTCTACTGCAACACCAATTACATCCTGCTCGGCCTGATCATCGCGAAGCTCGAGGGCGCGCCTCTGGCCCAGGTCTTCCAGGACCGCCTGTTCGGCCCGCTCGGCCTGAGCCACACCCTGCTGCCCGCGGCGGCCTCGACCGCGATCCCCGAGCCCTATTCGCACGGCTACATCTACGGCGCGCCCTCGGTCGCGATGACCGACGCGCCCTATCCCGCCGAGCTGCAGGCGGCGGCGCGGGCGGGAACGCTGCAGCCGCTCGACGTCACCCATCAGAACCCGTCCTACGCCACCGCCGCCGGCGGCGCGATCTCCACCGCCGCCGATCTCGCGGTCTGGATCGCGGCGCTGACCGGCGGCGAGCTGTTCGACGCCGGGTTCCAGCGGCAATGGCTCGACGGCCTCACCCCCCAGGACCCGGCCGCGCCGGAGGGCCAGAAATACGGCTACGGCGTCACCGAGTTCGCCTTCGGCCCGAACCGGATGTATTTCCACGGCGGCGAGATGCCGGGCTTCAACTCGTTCATGGGCCACGACCCGGTCAACGACGTGACGCTGGTGGTCTGGGCCAACCTGACGCTGTCGCTCGACGGCCAGCACCCGGCCAACAGCCTGATGCTGAAGGTCCTCGACGCGATCTACGCGGTCTCGCCGCTGGGTCCGAAGGAGTGACCCGAGGCCTCGCGGCGGCGCGTCCGGGGGGAGGGGCGCGGTGGCGGATCCGATAGTCCCGGCGATCCCGGCGCGGCGCCTCAGCGGGGCGGTCGGCGCGCGCGCGCTTCTCGCCCTGTCGCTCCTCGCCCTGTCGCTCCTCGGGGTCCGCTTCGCCGAGGCGCAGGCGCAGGCGCCGGTCGCCTGCCGGATCGGCATGAACGTCGAGGATCTCTACGACCTCGACACCTCCCGCGACAGCTTCGGGGCCGTGCTGTGGATCTGGAGCCTCTGCCCCACGGCCGAGCTCGAGCCGCTCGGCGCCATCGCCTTTCCCACGGCGCAGACCGGCCTCAGCCTCAGCCCGGTCGAAACCGTCGATCTCGACTCGGGCGAGCAATACGCGTCGCGCCGGGTGCAGGGGACCTTCCGCTACAACTGGGACATGAAGCACTTTCCCTTCGACCGCCAGCGGCTGGCGATCCCGATCGACGAGAGCCGCTACGGCGCGGAGCGCCTCATCTTCGAGCCGGACGACCGCGAGTCCTTCCTGACGCCGGACATCCGCGACCGCCTGGACGACTGGCGCATCGCCGAGCTCGAACTCGCCGCCAGCACCAGCGAAGAGCCGTCGAGCTACGGCCTGCCGGACCAGGACGGGTCGCGCTACGCCCGTCTCGAGGCGACGATCCCGCTGGAGCGCGCCAGCGTCGTGACCTTCCTGAAGCTCACCTCCGGCGTCTTCGCCGGCGTGTTCATCGCCTTCCTGTCGTTCTTCTACGACACCACCGACCGCAGCGGGTTCAGCGGCAAGATCGGCCTGTTCATCGGCGTGCTCTTCGCGGTGCTGCTCAACCTGCGGACCGCCGATGCGAACATCGGCGACGCCGGGCATCTCACCCTCGTCACGCAGATCCATCTCGTCACCCTGGCGGTCATCGTGGTCCTCGCCCTCGTCGCCCTGCGCGACCGCCGGCGGGTCGAACGCGGCCTCGAGGTCCCGCACCCCGACTGGTGGTCCCTCACCGTGGTCGGCGGTCTCTATGTGCTGGCCATCGGCGGCCTGATCCTGCGCGCGGCCTGGTCCTGACGCCTGCGCGCGATCTTCTCATACGAGCTGCGGCCGATCGCCCCGGAGCCAGCCCGGACC
>CAYTMB010000227.1:0-4450 GCA_964438465.1 uncultured Rhodovulum sp.
CCGGAACCCGTCTCATGCGAATTTCCCCTGCACGCACCAGTTCTGCGTCTGTGGCGTGTGGAACAGCCACAGCCTTGGCCCCTGTTGCGTCTCGATCCGCCAGTAGTCGCGCAGGCCGGTGCGCCAGTTCGGGTCGTCGAACCACCATTCCGGGGCGATCCGCTCCGGTCCCGTGGCCCGCAGCGTCGTGAAGCCCATGCGCCGCCAGCGGAAGCTGTCGGGCGGATGGCCGGCGGCGGCGGTGACCGGCTCGGGCGGAAAGATCGTGATCGGGCGCGGCGGCCCGCTGCGGGAGCAGGCCGGGGCGGGCTCGCTCCAGGCGGCGGGGGCGATCAGGAAGCTCCGCTCCGGGATCAGGCTGGAGGCGGGCAGCAGACGCTGCACGTTGTCGAAGCCGATGCGGTTGCCGAGGCCGGAGATCAGGTCGGCCAGGGCGTCCCGGCCGTGGGTGGAGCCGTCCCTGACGGCGATCTGTTCGGGCGCGAGCGGCCCGGTCGCCGGCGCGCTCAGCCGCATCGCGTCGATGCCGAAACCCGCGTCCACTTCCGCGACGCCCCTGGCGAACAGCGCCGCGATCCGGGCGGGATCGCGCATGGGGCGGGCCAGCCCGATCTCCACCGACACGGCGGCGCCGTCCACCCGCCGCAGCTCCAGCCGCAGCCGCCGCGCGCCCGCCCGATGCGCGGCGAGCTGCGCGCAGAGCCGGTCGAGCAGCCGGGCGAGCCCGGTCATCACGTCCGCCTGCAGCCCGATCGGCTCGGGCAGCGCCATCCGCACTCCGAAATGCGCCGGCTCCGCTTCGGCGCCCACCGGCTCGGGCCGCAGCCCCAGCGCCTGATCCAGCCGCAGCGCCAGCGCCGTCCCGAAGCGGCGGGCCAGCGGCGCGCGGGGCAGGGCGACGAGGTCGGCGATGCGGGACAGGCCGACGCGGGCCAGCGCCTCGGCGGTGGCGTGGTCGATGCGGAGCGACGCGACCGGCAGGGCGCCGATACCCTCGGCGAGCGCGCCGTCGGCGACGATGCCGCCCCCGTGCCGGGCCAGCGCATGCGCCGCCCCGCGCGTGGGTGCGATGGCGCTTTGCGCGGCGATGCCGCCCCGGTCGAGCCGGGCGCCAAGGTCGCCGCGCAAGGCGTCCTCGCCGCCGAACAGATGGGCGACCCCGGTGACATCGGCGATCAGCCCATCCGTCCCGTCGCTCGCCACCAGCGGCGCATAGCGTCCCGTCCAGCGGCGCAGGGCGACCAGGACCGCGGCCTCCTTCGCCAGATCGGCGGGCCGGGTGACAAGCCCCGCGCAGATCGCCCGCGCATCGGCCAGGGGCATCCCCCGATGCAGGCCCTGCGCCTCGGCCGCCCGGTTCAGGCAGTGCAGATGATCGGCGTTTCCCGACCGCAGGGTCAGGGCGAACGGCCCCTCAAGGGGACGGCTCCGCAGGGCATGGTCGCTGGCCAGCCGGGGAAACCAGATCGAAAGCAGCCGACGCGCCATTCCAGTGCAAGGTCCATTCCCTTAGTGTTCCTCGTTTGTTCTTGATAAGCGACCAGCGGTGCAGAGTCGAGTCCGGCATTGACGCCAGTGGCGCGCAACGCCACCGGCTCTCGGCGGCGTTGCTGCCCGCGCCTTGCCGGATCAGCATCAGCCCGGTGGTCCCCCCGGCCTCGGCGGCCAGTTGCAGCCGGCGCCCGGCGGTCAGCGACAGCGGCTGCTGCGGCTCGGCGACGACCAGCGCCACCGCCCTGGATCGGAGCGTCTCCTCGACCGACCACAGCAGGTCGGTCTCGCCCGTCGGGCGGAGCAGGATCAGCCGTTCGCCAACGCCCCGCGGCAGGCCGGACAGCATCGGCGTCTCCGGCGCATGGGCGGGCAGGATCCAGACCAGATGGCCGGGATGACGCGCCATCTGAAACAGCGCGAAGGCCCGGCGGCCCGGCCCCTCGGCCTCATGCGCGCGGGCGGATGCGAGGCGGAACGGATCGCAGGGCGCGCCGGGTCGGCCCTCCACACATGCGCAGGGCTGGCCGGGCCCCGTCGCATGGCGCTGGCCGATCCTCCGCCGCGCCGGCGGGGTGTCGGGCGCATCCGGGACCTCACCCTCGGGCGGATCGGCAAGAACCTGTCGCATCACATCCTGGCTCGCGGTCGGGGGGAGGGGGCGAACTTCCCCCTGCGCTCCCTGGTGGCATCGGCAGGAACAATAGAGGAACTTTGGCGGAGTGCAAACCGGCGCCGCCCGGCCCGAAAGACTCGGGCCATGCCCAGGAAAGATCGTTGAAGACGCATTCGGGGCCGCGTTCACACCCGTTTCGGAAGTGTGAATGCGTCTCGAATATCGTAGTTATATCAGTACATTAGCCTTCTGTGCACGCGTGCACAGCCGTGCCCGGAGCACACCCCCGGCGGCGCGGTCGGCGACCGGAGGGGCCTTTCGCGCAGGCCGTGACCTGCTCCCTTCCGGTCCCTCGATCCGCGTGCGGCCGTCCCGGGCGGGCCGGCGTCACTCGCGGCGCAGGTAGCTCATGACCATCTGCACGGCCTGGGTCTCCCGCTCCTGGATCATGCCGATGCTGTTGAGGTCGCATTGAAAGATCGCCGAGAGCGTCTTGATGTTCGACACATAGAAATAGCCCAGCGCCGCGATCGAGATGTAGAGCTGGATCGGATCGACCCGGTCGCGGAACAGGCCCGACGCTCGCCCCTGGTCGAGAATGATCCGGATCTGGCTGACCAGCGGCGAATGCAGCGCCGGGATGTCGGGCAGGCTCTTCAGGAACGCGGCGTTCTGCAGGTTCTCGGTGGCGAGCAGCCGGGTGAACCAGGGGTTGGCGAGGAAATGCCGGAAGGTGAAGCGCACCAGCTGTTGCATCGCCTCTCTCGGGTCCAGCGCCTCGAGGTTCAGTTCGCGCTCGCCGCGGCGGATCTCCTGGTAGGCGTCGAGGAGGACCGCGCGGTAGAGGTCCTCCTTGTTGCCGAAGTAGTAATAGAGCAGCCGCTTGTTCGCGCCCGCCCGTTCGGCGATGGCGTCCACCCGCGCGCCGCCGAAGCCGAAGTCGCAGAACTCGGCCCGCGCCGCCGCAAGGATGCTCTCCTTGGTCTTGCCGGCGTTGCGCGCCCGGCGCACCGGCGCGACAGGATCAGCGGCGAGGGGCCGCATGCCTGTCCTTCGGGCGGAAAAGTCCGGTGATGCGCTGCTTGACCGCCGGAACGCTGAGGACGACGGTGAGCAGGATCAGCACGAAGAGCGCCGCCGAGATCGGCCGGGTGAAGAACGGCGAGGGGTCGCCGTCGCTGAGCAGCAGGCCCCGCCGCAGGTTGATGTCGACCAGATCGCCGAGGATGATGCCGAGAACCAGCGGCGCCATCGGGTATTTCATCTCCCGCAGCAGGAAGCCGAGCACGCCGAACACCAGCATGACATAGACGTCGAACATGCGCTGGGTGATCGCGAAGGAGCCGACCACGCACAGCACGTAGACCACCGCCATCAGCCGCTCGCGCGGGACCAGCAGCACCTTGATGAACAGCCGCGTCAGCGACAGGCCGTAGACCAGGATCGCGACGGTGGCGAGCAGCAGCATCGCCACGACCTGGTAGAGAAAGATCGGATTCTCCACCATCAGCATCGGCCCGGGCCGGATGCCGTGGATGAACATCGCCGCGATCAGCACCGCCGAGGCCGCCGAGCCGGGGATGGCGAGGGTGAGCGTCGGGATCATCGCCCCGGGGATCACCGCGTTGTCGCCGGTCTCGGCGGCGATCAGGCCCTCCTGGCTGCCCTTGCCGAACAGTTCCGGGTTCTTGCTGAACCGCTTGGCCGCCGCATAGGACGTCCACGCCCCGACGTCCTCGCCGACGCCGGGAACGATGCCGATGAAGGTGCCGATGATCCCCGAGCGGATGATGGTGCGCCAGTACTGGAACACCTCGCGGAGGCTCGGCACCACCCGGTCGTCCACCGGCACGATGCGACCCTCCGCGCGACGCTTCATCACCCCGAGGATCTCGGCCAGCCCGAACGCGCCGACCATCGCCGGGATCAGGTCGACGCCCCCGCCGAGCGCCGGCACGCCGAAGGTGAAGCGCTGGTGGGCGTGCAGGCTCTCCATCCCGATCATCGCCACCAGCAGGCCGAGAATGCCGGCGATGTAGCCCTTGAGCGGGCTGTCCGAGCCGGTCATCTGCCCCGAGATCATGACGCCGAACAGCCCGAGCCAGAAGAACTCGTAGGATCCGAACCGCAGCGCGGCCTCGCCCAGCATCGGGGCGACGAGCGCGAGGAAGAACACGCCGACCAGGGTTCCCAGCGCCGAGGAGGTCGTCGCCAGCCCCATCGCCAGCCCCGCCTTGCCCTGCCGGGCCAGCGGATAGCCGTCGAGGGTCGTCGCCGCGCTGGCCGGCGTGCCGGGGATGTTGAGCAGGATCGCGGTGCGGCTGCCGCCGTAGATCGCCCCGA
>CAYTMB010000228.1:0-4443 GCA_964438465.1 uncultured Rhodovulum sp.
GGCGCGCCGCTGTCGCTCACTGTCGCGCAGCTTGACCGGATCGACACCGGCCATCCCCGGCCCGCTCAGCCGCCGAGGCAGGCCGCCAGCGTTCCCGCCGCCAGCCCGCGCGCGAAGGCCGCCTGCCGCCCGGCCCGCGCGCCCGGCGCGAACAGCGCCGGGTCGCGCCAGCCGGCGGCGGGCGTGGTCCCGTCCTGCGCCACCTCGCGCGCCGAGACCAGCATCCGACCGTAGAGATCGGGCGACACCGCGCCGATCCGCGGCGCCGCGTCGCCGGCCCAGACCCCCGCCAGACAGTCGCCGGCCTCGGCCCCCGCCGGCGCGCCCAGCGCCGCCTGCGCATGCGCGGCCGACGCCCGCGCGACGAAGGCCGCCGTCGCGCGCTCGGCGTCGGCGCGCAGCCGCCGCCCCAGGCCATCGAGAAACGCGAGATCGGCCGCCACCTCCCCGGTCGCCGCGCAATAGAACGGCCCCGCCGCGAGCGCGGTCCCGGCGCAGGGCGTCCCGGTCGTCCGCGAAAAATGCCGCAGCCCGGCCGGCGGATACGCCCGCCCCAGCTCGGCGCGGAACCGCGCGGTCCAGACCCGCTCGGCGTCGGCGAACGCCGCCTCGGCGCGCAGCGCCGCGATCCGCGCCGCCGCCGCGTCCAGCGGCGCCGGGGCCGGCGCCCCGCCCGGGGCCAGCGCCCAGACCGCGGCCAGCGCGGCCAGGGCGAGGACCGCCGCGCCGCCGCCCGCGCCCAGCCGCCGCGGCGCGCGCCGCGCCCCCGCTTCCGCCGCCATGCCCGTCCTCCCGACTTCGCGACCGCCGGGGCCTTGACGCCGCCGGCGCTCCGTGGTGCTTGCCCTTCGTTTATCGAGCGGAGGCGTGAAGGACATGTTACGGCCCCTCTCAGCCGGACCGCGGCGATGACCGCGCTGCAGCGCGCCGGCCTCGGCGCCGCCCTCGGCTCGGCGCTGCTGCTGGCGGCGGCCTTCGCCTTCCAGCATCTCGGCGGCCTCGCGCCCTGCCACCTCTGCCTCCTGCAGCGCTGGCCGCACGCCGTCGCGATCGGCCTCGGCCTCGTCCTGCTCGTGGTTCCGCACCGCGGCATCGCCGCCCTCGGCGCCCTGACCATGCTGGCGGGCGCCGGCATCGCGCTCTATCACGTCGGCGTCGAACAGGCCTGGTGGCAGGGCCCGGCCACCTGCGCCGCGCCGGACATCGCCGGCCTGACGCCCGCGCAGCTGCTCGAGCGGATCCTGCAGGCCCCGGTGACGCGCTGCGACGAGGTCGCCTGGAGCTTCCTCGGCCTGTCGATGGCGGCCTGGAACGGCCTCGCCTGCCTCGGCCTCGCGACGCTGTGGCAGCGCGCCTACGCCTCCAGCTCGGCGTCCCAGTAGAGAAAGTCCATCCAGCTGTCGTGCAGGTGGTTCGGCGGGAACTTGCGCCCGACGTTCTGCAACTGCTCCGGCGTCGGCTGCGCCGGCTTGCGCCGCAGGCTCAGCGCCGCCTGCTTCAGCGTCTTGGAGCCCTTGCGCAGGTTGCACGGCCCGCAGGACGCGACCACGTTCTCCCAGGTCGTGCGCCCGCCGCGGACCCGCGGCACCACATGATCGAAGGTCAGATGGTCCTTGGCGCCGCAGTACTGGCAGGTGAATTCGTCGCGCAGGAACAGGTTGAACCGGGTGAAGGCGGTGGTCTTGGCCGGCCTGACGTAGTCCTTCAGCACCACCACCGAAGGGATCCGGAACCGGATCGACGGCGACCGCACGAAGGTCTCGTATTCCGCCAGCACCACCACCCGGTCGAGGAACGCGGCCTTGACCGCCTCCTGCCAGGGCCAGAGCGACAGCGGCAGGTAGCTCAGGGGCCGGAAATCGGCGTTCAGCACCAGCGCCGGATGATCGCGCAGCCCGCCCGGGTTGCGGATGAAGCTCGGCATATGCGTGGCCTGAAGCATCGGCGCATCCCCGGCTCGGGGTCCGCGCCGCCGCATGCTGCAGCTGCGCAACCCCAGTCTTGACTATATCTCGCCCGAGCCGCCTGACAACCCTCTAGATCGGGGGCGTTCGCGGCCCGGCGCCCCGGGTCTATCCCGCGGCGACTACGATTTTATGACGCGGCGCCCCGATCGCCGCCGCTTCCGCCCGCGTGGCGTCGCGCGATCCGGGACCCTCAGCCAACCTCGACCTCGCCGCTCAGCCTCTCCTTGAGAAACCCGAGCGCCAGCCCCAGCCCGTCCGGCGCGATCCCGTGCCCGACCCCGCGCGAGACATGGGTGCGCACCGCGACCCCGGCCGCCTCCAGCGCGTCCTTCGCCTCGGCGAGGCTCGCCACCGGCACCATCGGATCCTCGTCGCCATGCACCAGCAGCACCGGCGGCTTCGACGCAATCTCCGCCGCCAGCCGCTCCGGCCGCAGCAGCCGCCCCGAGAACCCGACGATCCCCGCCAGCGCCGCCTTGCGCCGCAGGCCCACCTGCAACGCCATCATCGTGCCCTGCGAGAATCCGACCAGCGCCGTGCGCTCCGGCGGGATCCCCTGCCGCCCGACCGCATCGAGCCAGCCGTCCAGCATCGCGAAGGCCTGCCCCGCCGCCAGCGCCGAGGCCGCCTCCGACGAGCCGTCCAGCCAGGGGATCGGAAACCACTGGTATCCCATCGGGTTGTTCGCGCAGCGCTGCGGCGCGTTCGGCGCCAGGAACCGCGTGTTCGGCAGATGCGGCGCCAGCGGATCGGCCAGCCCGATCAGGTCGTCGCCGTCGGCGCCATAGCCGTGCAGGAACACCACCAGGCTGGTCGCCTCGCCCGACGCCGCCCCGCGCTCCGGCCCGCTCAGTCCCGCCATCACATCACCCCTTCGCGCTGGTTCGCGACCCGGTAATAGGCCCAGAGCAGCCGCGCCGCAACGCTGCGCCACGGCGTCCAGTCCAGGCTCATCGCCCGCAGCGCCGGCTCCTTCGGCCGCTCGGGCAGCTCGAACACCAGCCGCGCCGCCTCCTGCAACGCCAGGTCGCCGGGCGCGAACACGTCCGCCCGCCCGAGGCTGAACATCGCGTAGATCTCCGCGGTCCAGACCCCGATGCCCTTGATCCGCACCAGCTCCGCGACGACGGCCGCGTCGGGCATCCGCCGCAGCATGGCGTAGTCGATCCCGCTCTCGGCGATCGCCCGGCCATAGGCGATCTTCTGCCGCGACAGCCCGCAGGCCCGCAGCGCCGCGTCGCTGGCGCCCGCGACGCCCTCGGGCAGATGCGCCCCCGCCGCCTCCAGCCGCGCCCAGATCGCGCTGGCCGCCGCCACCGACACCTGCTGGCTGACGATGGCGCCGAACAGCGTGGCGAAGCCGTCCTCGCGCCGCCGCAGCGGCAAGGGCCCGGTCAGCTCCAGCGCGCGCGCGAACCGCGGATCGGCCGCCGCCAGCCAGGCCGCGCCCTCCGCCACGTCGGCGTCGGTCTCGATGATGCGTCCGACCATGCCGCCCTCCGCGCCGGTCATACCACGCCGCCGCCCGGGCGCAAACGCGCTCAGCCCCAGGCCGACAGCATGCCGAGGCCGCCGACCACGACCAGGCTCACCGCCCAGACCCGGTCGAGGTCGAACCAGCTGCGCGACACGAACCCCGCCCCCAGCCAGCCATGCGCCAGCAGCGCCACCGCCCCGCCGGCGGCGACCACCGCCAGCGCATGCGCCAGCCCCACCTGCACCGCCGTCAGCGCATTCCGCGCCATCAGCGTCGAGGCCGCCGCATGTCCCGCCTCCACTTCGTCCGCCGAGCAGATCCCGAGAAAGATCGGCAGCAGCATCAGCCCCGCGCCATGCGCCAGCGCGATCGCGAAGGACCACAGCGCCAGCTGCGTCGGCCGGATCCGCGCCAGCGCCCGGGGATGGCGCCGCGCGACCAGCCGGACCAGCCCGTAGCCGACGACCAGCGCCCCGGCCGCGAGCCGCGCCTCGCGCTGCCACTCCACCAGCGACACCAGCAGCGTGAACGGCAGCAGCACCACCAGCATCGCCGCGAGATGCCCGCCCGCCAGCGGCGGCAGCGCCGCCAGCAGGTCGCGCCGGCCGCGCCCCATCAGCCCGGCCGACAGCGCCAGCGGCCAGCCCATGCCGGGATTGACGCCGTGATAGAGCCCGCTCCCCAGCACGGCCAGCCACAGGCCCGCGGTCGTCCAGTCCTCCAAGGTCAGACGGATGGGTAGCAGAACGAATCCGTCGAGCAGTCCCCACCCTCGAGCCGGATCTGATGCGGCCGCAGCCCCTCCGGGAACTCGACCCGGAACTTCGGATCGAGCGTCAGCCCGCCCTCCGGCCCGACGTCGGCCTTGACCATCGCCGGGGCGAACTCGCCCGGATAGAACTGCGCGTCCCAGGTCGAATACAGCGAGTTGGTCCAGTACACCCGCTTGCCGTCGCGGCTGATCTCGACCATCTGCGGCCCGCCGCCGAAGGCGCCGCC
>CAYTMB010000229.1:0-4432 GCA_964438465.1 uncultured Rhodovulum sp.
CCGGACAAGGCGGAGCCTGCGATGATCTTCGTGCTGCGGAACTCCTGGGCGCTGCTGCTCGGCATGATGCTGCTGCTGCTCGGCAACGGCATGCAGGGCACGCTGCTCGGCGTGCGCGGCGCCATCGAGGGCTACGACGCGCGCGAGATGGCCTTCGTGATGAGCGCGTATTTCCTCGGCTTTCTCGCGGGGTCGTACCGGGCGCCCGAGATGATCCGGCGGGTCGGGCATGTCCGGGTGTTCGCGGCGCTGGCCTCGACGATCTCGGCCGCCTTCATCCTCTACGCCGCCTGGCCGGACCCCTGGGCCTGGTCGGCGATGCGCTTCATCGTGGGGTTCTGCTTCGCCGGCGTCTATGTCGTGGCGGAGAGCTGGCTCAACGAGGCCGCGACCAACGAGACCCGCGGCAAGGCGCTCGCGCTCTACATGATCGTGCAGATGGTCGGCATCATCTCGGCGCAGGCGGTGGTCACCTTCGCGGACGCCTCGGGTTATGTCCTGTTCGTGGTGATGTCGGTGCTGGTCTCGGTGTCGTTCCTGCCGATCCTGCTGACGGTCAGCGCGGCGCCGGCCTATCAGGCGGCCAAGCGCATGTCGCTGCGCCAGCTGTTCCACATCTCACCGCTGGGCTGCGTCGGCACCTTCCTGCTCGGCGGGGTGTTCGCGGGGATCTTCTCGATGGCCTCGGTGTTCGGAACCGAGAAGGGCATGTCCGTCAGCCATATCGCGCTGTTCGTCGCGGCGATCTACACCGGCGGGCTGCTGGCGCTGTTCCCGATCGGCTGGCTGTCGGACCGGATGGACCGGCGGGCGCTGATCATGGCGCTGACCGCCTTCGGCGCGGTCTTCGCCATCGGCGGCGTCGCCTTCGCCGAGCGCTATGCGGCGGTGATCGCGGTGGGCTTCGTGCTGGGGGCGGTGGCGAACCCGCTCTATTCGCTGCTGATCGCCTACACCAACGATTTTCTCGAGACCTCCGACATGCCCGCGGCCTCGGGCGGGCTGCTGTTCATCAACGGGCTGGGCGCGATCTCGGGGCCGCTGATCATCGGCTGGCTGATGACGAGGTTCGGGGCGGACGCGTTCTTCGTCTTCGTCGGCGGCCTGCTGGCGCTGATCGCGCTTTACGCCGGCTACCGGATGACCCGCCGGGCCGGACCGCCGCCCGAGACCACCTCGCCGCACGCCTCGGTGCTGCCGCAGGCCTCGGCGGTCGCGCTGGAGGCGGCGCAGGGCGTGGCGCAGGCGCGCAGCGGCGGCGGCGAGACGGCGGCGCCGACGTAGGGCGGCCGTGCCGGCGGCGCAACAGGACGTCTCTATTCCCGGCCGCAACCGCCGCTGCGGCTTGTGCTTTCTCAAATGCTGGCGGATCCTGTCGAAAAGCGGAGGATGTGGGTCATGAACGCCGAGGCGGAGGAGATCCTGGAGTTCTGGCTCGGCGAGGTCGGGCCGGAGCGCTGGTACGGCGGCGGCGAGGCGCTGGACGCCGAGTGCCGCCGGCGGTTCCTCGCGACCTGGGAGCGCGCGCGCACCGGGGCGTTCGACGGCTGGATCTGCGCGCCGCGCCCGGCGCTGGCGCTGGTGGTGCTGCTCGACCAGTTGCCGCGCAACATGTTCCGCGACGATCCCCGGGCCTTCGCGACCGACGCCATGGCGCGGGCCGCGGCCAAGCGCGCGATCGCGCGCGGGTTCGACCAGCGCATTCCCGAGCCGGAGCGGCAGTTCTTCTACCTGCCGCTGGAGCATTCGGAATCGGTCTCCGACCAGGCCCGCGCGGTCCGCCTGTTCGTGCTGCGCTTCCCGGACAAGGAGTATCTCGTCCATGCCCGCGCGCATCGCGCGGTGATCCGGCGCTTCGGGCGGTTCCCCTACCGCAACGCCGCGCTCGGGCGCAGGAGCACGCCGGCCGAGGCCGCGTTCCTCGCCGCCGGCGGCTACGCCGCGGCGCTGGCCGAGGTCGGCTGAGCGAACCTGCTCTTGGCGGCCGGCCGCGGAATGGTTTAATGCCGGACGCAAGGCATCCAAGGGGGAACGACCGTGGCGGACAAGACCTACGACGTGGCGATCATCGGCGCCGGACCCGGCGGCTATGTGGCGGCGATCCGCGCCGCCCAGCTCGGGCTGTCGGTGGTGGTGATCGAGCGCGAGCACCTCGGCGGCATCTGCCTGAACTGGGGCTGCATCCCGACCAAGGCGATGCTGCGCACCTCGGAGATCTTCCACCTGATGCACCGCGCCAAGGAGTTCGGGCTGAAGGCCGAGGGCATCGGCTTCGACCTCGACGCCGTGGTCAAGCGCTCGCGCGGGATCGCGAAGCAGCTGGCCTCCGGGGTCGGGCACCTGCTGAAGAAGAACAAGGTGGCGGTGATCATGGGCGCGGCGAAGCTGGCCGGTAAGGGCAAGATTACCGTCACCACCGACAAGGGGACCGAGGCGGTCTCGGCCGCCAACATCGTTCTCGCCACCGGCGCGCGGGCGCGCGAGCTGCCGGGGCTGGAGGGCGACGGCGCGCGGGTCTGGACCTACAAGACCGCGCTGACCCCGCCGCACATGCCGAAGAAGCTGCTGGTGATCGGCTCGGGCGCGATCGGGATCGAGTTCGCCAGTTTCTACAATGCGCTCGGCGCCGAGACGACGGTGGTCGAGGTGATGGACCGCATCCTGCCGGTGGAGGACGCCGAGATCTCGGGCTTCGCGAAGAAGGCCTTCGAGAAGCAGAAGATGAAGATCATCGAGAAGGCGTCGGTGACGAAGCTCGACCGCAGCGCCGACAAGGTGGTCGCGCATATCGAGAAGGACGGCAAGACCGAGGCGCACGAGTTCGACACGGTGATCTCGGCGGTCGGCATCGTCGGCAACGTCGAGGGGCTGGGGCTGGAGGAGGCCGGGGTGAAGGTCGACCGCACCCATGTGGTGGTGGACGAGTATTGCCGCACCGGGGTCGAGGGCGTCTACGCCATCGGCGACGTCGCCGGCGCGCCGTGGCTGGCGCACAAGGCGAGCCACGAGGGGGTGATGGTCGCCGAGCTGATCGCGGGCAGGAACAAGGTGCATCCGGTGCGGCCGGAGGCCATTGCGGGCTGCACCTACTGCCAGCCGCAGGTGGCGAGCGTCGGGTATTCCGAGGCGAAGGCCAAGGAGAAGGGCTACGAGGTCAAGGTCGGGCATTTCCCCTTCATCGGCAACGGCAAGGCGATCGCGCTCGGCGAGCCCGAGGGCATGATCAAGACGGTGTTCGACGCCAGGACCGGCGAGCTGCTGGGCGCGCATATGATCGGCGCCGAGGTGACCGAGCTGATCCAGGGCTATGTCGTCGCGCGCACGCTGGAGAGCACCGAGGCCGAGCTGATGGAGACGGTGTTCCCGCATCCCACCCTGAGCGAGATGATGCACGAGGCGGTGCTGGACGCCTACGGGCGGGCGATCCACTTCTAGAGCGGAGTCCGATCCGGGAGAGCCGGCTCGTCCGCTCCAGGGTCTTGATTTGTCGCGATATCTTAATCACCGGACGATCCCGTCCGGTTGGATATCGCTTTAGCCATCCAGTTCCAGAAGGACGACGCATGACAAAATTCGCTCGCACGGCGGGATTCGCCGCCGTGTCGCTGTTCGTGCTCGCCACGGCGGCGGCGGCGCAGGACCCGGGCCTGCCGGCCTCCGAGGACATCGCGCTGCCGCAGCGCCAGTTCGTGATCGATCTCGGGCTCGGGGTGTCGGCCGGGCCGCGCTACGACGGGTCGGAGGACTATCTGGCGCAGCCGGTCCCGGTCATCGGCTTCAGCCGGCTGACGGTGCCGGGGGTCGGGGAGTTCGGCGGGTCGAGCCCGCGGCGGGGGGGCTTCGTCTTCCCGACCTTCGACTACATCGGCTCGCGCGACGAGGGCGACAGCCGCGGCCTGAAGGGGACCGACGACGTCGACTGGGCGCTCGCGCTCGGCGTCGGCGCCGGCTACCGCTTCGACTGGTGGCGGGTGTTCGCGCAGGTCGACTACGGCTTCAACGGCTATTCCGGGTTCCGCGGGCAGGTCGGCGCGGACGTGATCTCGGCGCCGGCGGAGCAGTGGACGCTGAGCATCGGGCCGCGGCTGTCCTGGGCCGGCGGCGATTACATGGACACCTATTTCGGCGTGTCGGGCTCCGAGGCGCGGGCGTCGGACGGGCGTCTGGACCGCTATTCGGCGGGGTCGGGGCTGCGGGCGCTGGGGGTGTCGAGTCTCGGCAGCTATGCGATCAACGACCGGACCTTCCTGCTGCTCAACGCGCGCTACGACCGGCTGGTCGGCGATGCGGCCGACAGCCCGATCGTCAAGGCGGGCAGCGCAAACCAGTTCACCTTCGGGGCCGGGCTCAGCTACCGCTTCGCGTTCGACCTGTTCGACCAGTAGCAGGCGCTTCATGCGAACTCCGCTTGATTGCCTCGGGGCGCGTCCGT
>CAYTMB010000230.1:0-4417 GCA_964438465.1 uncultured Rhodovulum sp.
GCTGTTCGGCATGTCGGGCCTCGGCAAGACCCATATCGCCGCGATGCTGCGCGACCGGGCCGAGTGGTTCCACTACTCGGTCGATTTCCGCATCGGCACCCGCTACATGGGCGAGCACATCGTCGACAACTTCAAGCGCGAGGCGATGCGCAACCCGTTCCTGCGCGAGCTGCTGCGCGGCGATTCGATCTACATCGCCTCGAACATCACCTTCCAGAACCTGGCGCCGCTCTCGACCTATCTCGGCAAGCCGGGCGACCCGGACAAGGGCGGCATCCCGTTCGAGGAATACCTGCGCCGCCAGCGCCAGCACCGCGCCGCCGAGATCGCCGCCACCCGCGACGCGCTGGTGTTCATCGACAAGGCCGAGACGCTGTACGGCTACGACCATTTCGTCGCCGACACCTCCGGCTCGCTCTGCGAGGTGGTCGATCCCGGCGACCCGGCCGATCCTGTGCTCGCCGACCTCGCCGCAGCGCTGCTGCCGGTCTGGATCCGCGGCACCGAGGAGCATGTCGAGGAACTCGCCGCCCGCTTCGACCATGCGCCCAAGCCGATGTACTACCCGGAGGCCTTCCTCACCGCGCTCTGGACCGACTACCGCGCCGAGCGCGGCCTCGGCCCCGACGCGGTCGATCCCGACGACTTCATCCGCCACGGCTTCCGCCGGCTGATCGCCCACCGCCTGCCGCGCTACCGCGCGATGGCCGAGGGCTGGGGCGTGACCGTCGAGGCCGCCGAGGTCGCCGCCGTCCGCGATCCGCAGGACTTCTGCGCGCTGATCGCCGAAGCCATCGCCCGCCGGTGAGCGCAGGCGCGACCTGCGTGCCTGCATGACAGTGACCGCCTCAGCCCGAACGCGCCGATCCGCCGAGCCCGCGCGAGGCGCCCGTTCGAAGCGCCGCCTTCGGGATCGTCCCGCCTTCGGACCGGAAAGGCGAGGCTCCAGTGGAGCCTCGCCCGGTCCGTCGCCTGGAGCCCATGGCGGAAGGCGAGGGGCGCCCCGCATCCCCGTCGCTCTCCAATCGGTCCGCGCCTGCCCGGCTGGCGCGGCAACGCGCCTGCCCCGGGCGGGCAGGCGCGGACCGATTTGTCGACGGACAAATCGGTCGGAGATGCGACGCCGGCTGTGCTCAGCTTGAAGCCGGCGCAGGCCTGACTCGCTGAATTATACTCGAAGACCGCGCGCCGCTCTCCCATAATTTTCCAAGTATTATCAGACACCTAACCAGCGTATCAACGTGATACACCCCCCGTATCACCATGATACGCCCAGCAGCGCCCGTCACTTCCGCCGCCGATGCTCCTCCAGCCGCGGCATGATCTCGACGAAGTTGCACGGCCGGTGGCGGTAGTCGAGCTGCGCCGCGAGGATCTCGTCCCAGCCGTCGCGGCAGGCCCCCGGCGAGCCCGGCAGCGCGAACAGATAGGTCCCGCCCGCCACCCCGGCGCAGGCCCGGCTCTGGATCGCCGAGGTCCCGATCTTGCCGAAGGAGACCATGGTGAACAGCGTCCCGAACGCCGGGATCGCCTTCTCGTAGACCGCCTCATGCGCCTCGACCGTCACGTCGCGCCCGGTCAGCCCGGTGCCCCCCGTCGAGATCACCACGTCCACGCCCGGATCGGCGATCCAGCCGCGCAGCCGGGCGGCGATCGCGCCCTCCTCGTCGCGGCAGATCGCCCGGTCTGCCAGCAGATGCCCCGCCCCGGTCAGCCGCGCGACCAGCAGGTCGCCCGACCGGTCCTCGGCGGGCCCGCGGGTGTCCGAGACGGTCAGCACCGCGATCCGCACCGGCACGAACGCCCGGCTCTCGTCAATCCCGGCCAACCGGCGCCCCCTCGTCCAGCCGCGTCCGCAGCGCCAGCAGATCGGCCCAGGCCGCGCGTTTCTTCGACGGATCGCGCAGCAGCGCCGCGGGGTGGAACATCGGCAGCACCGGCACGCCGCCCAGCTCGGTCCAGGTCCCGCGCAGCCGGGTGATGCCGGTCTCGGTCGCCAGCACGGTCTTGGCCGCGGCGTTACCCATCACCACCAGCGCCTCCGGCGTCTTCAGCGCGATGTGGCGCATCAGGAACGGCCGCAGCATCGCCACCTCGTCGCTGGACGGATCGCGGTTGGCCGGCGGCCGCCAGGGCAGCACGTTGGTGATGTAGACCGCCGCCGCCGGATCCTCGGCCCGCCGCGACAGCCCGACCGCCGCCAGCATCCGGTCGAGCAGCTGGCCGGAGCGCCCGACGAACGGCAGCCCGGCCATGTCCTCCTCGCGCCCCGGCGCCTCGCCCACGATCATCACCCGCGCCCCCGGATGCCCGTCGGAGAAGACCAGGGTCTTCGCCCCCTTCTTCAGCGCGCAGCCCTCGAAGGCCGCCAGCGCCGCGCGCAGGCTCGGCAGATCGCCGCAGGCCGCCGCCAGCGCCTCGGTCGAGATCTCCGCGGGCGCAGGCAGGGCCGGCGCCGGCTCCTGGGCGCGGGCCGCGACGGGCCGCCGGCCGGGCCCGGGGGCGGCGCGCGCCTGCGCCTCCGAGGCGAAGCGGTCCACCGGCGCCTCGCCGATCGCCTCGTCGGCGCCCAGCTCGAGCTGCCATTCCAGCGCGGCCAGGTCGTCGGCGAAGGCGGGATCGGTGGCGGTCATGCCCCAAGCATAGAACGCCGCCGGTCCGCTCGCCAGAGCCGAGCGGACCGCCGCGCCGGGCGGCGGTGATAACCCGCTGGTAACCATCGCCGCCTACACCGGAGCCCAAGCCGGTCCGAGGAGAACCCCGCGCCATGTTCCGCCCGCCCGCCGCGGCGCTCGCGCTCCTGGTGGCGCTGATGCTGCAAGCCGCGCCCGGCGCGGCCGCGGAGGACGTCGACGCCGCCCTCTGCGAGCGCGCGATCCTCAACGCCGCCCGCCGCGGCGGCGTGCCGCCCGAGGTGCTCTACGCCGTGGCGCTGACCGAAACCGGCCGCAAGTCCGGCGACCGCGTGCGCCCCTATCCCTGGGCGATCAACCGCGAGGGCAAGGGCCACTGGTTCAAGACCCGCGACGAGGCGCTGGCCTTCGCCGAGGACAGCCTCTCCCAGGGCCGCAAGTCCTTCGACGTCGGCTGCGTGCAGATCAACTACCGCTGGCACGGCCACGCCTTCCCCAGCCTCGACGACATGTTCGACCCGGAATGGACCGCCACCTACGCCGCGCAGTTCCTGCGCACGCTCTACGAGGAGCGCGGCGACTGGTCGGCGGCGGCCGGCGCCTATCACTCGCTGACCCCGGAATTCGCCAACACCTACCGCGCCCGCTTCGACAGGATCGCCGCCGGCCTCGACCCCGCCGCGATCGGGGCCGCGCTCGGCGCCGACGACGCGCTGCTGACCGAGGCCGCCCCCGGCGACCGCCGCAGCACCCGCGCCGCGCGCCGCCAGGCCGACCGCGCCACCGCCGCCGAGCGCATCCGCAGCGCCGGCCCGCCGCCCGAGCCGGTGATGGGCAGCCTCGCGGGCGTCGCCCAGGCGCCGCAGAACCCCGGCCTCCTCACCCAGGGCGCGCCGATGCTCAGCCAGGGCGCGCCGCTGCTGACCGCCGCCGGCGGCAGCCTGTTCTGACCGGCATGATCACCACCCTCAGCCTCAAGGCGCTCTACCAGCCCACCGTGCTGCTCGCGATGGCGCTGATGGCGGTGATCGTGATGATGGTCCTGCCGATGCCGGCCTTCGTGCTCGACCTCGGCCTCGCCGCCTCCTTCGCGCTGGCGATCCTGATCTTCACCATCACCCTCTTCATCAGCCGCCCGCTCGACTTCTCCGCCTTCCCCACGATCCTGCTCGCCTCGCTGATGCTGCGGCTGTCGCTCAACGTCTCCTCGACCAAGCTGATCATCGGCCAGGGCCAGACCGGCACCGACGCCGCCGGCCATGTCATCGAGGGCTTCGCCATGTTCATCATGGGCGGCTCGGTCGCGATGGGGCTCGTGGTGTTCGTCGTCCTTCTCATCGTCAACTTCATCGTCATCACCAAGGGCGCCGGCCGCATGGCCGAGGTCGGCGCCCGCTTCGCGCTCGACGGCATGCCCGGCAAGCAGCTCGCCATCGACGCCGACATGGCCGCCGGCGCGATCAGCCACGAACAGGCCCGCGAGCGCCGCCGCATCGAGCAGGAGGAGACCACCTTCTTCGGCTCGCTCGACGGCGCCTCGAAATTCGTCAAGGGCGACGCGGTGGCGGGCCTGCTGATCACCCTGATCAACCTCGTCGTCGGCCTCGCGATGGGCGTGCTCGCCCACGACATGCCGATCGGCGAGGCCTTCCGCACCTATTCGATTCTCACCGTCGGCGACGGCCTGGTGACGCAGATCCCGGCCGTCATCATCTCCATCGCCGCCGCCATGCTGCTGTCCAAGGGCGGCCTCGTCGGCTCGACCGACCGCGCGCTGATCGGCC
>CAYTMB010000231.1:0-4413 GCA_964438465.1 uncultured Rhodovulum sp.
GCCGCCCTCGCGCCACCAGGTCCAGATCGAGCCCTCGAGGTTGGTGGTGTCCACAACCACCCCGACAAACCCGTATTCCTTGATCGGATCATGCGCTGGCCGCACCTCCAGCGGCATCTGGTGATTGGCGCCGAGGTCGATGGTCTGCACGTTGCGCCGCGCCCGCAGGTCCCAGAAATGGATGCTGTGGCCGTATTTGTTGCCCAGCAGATCCTCCGGCACGATGCCGTTCTCGAACTGCGGCGGCAGCGCCCATTCGCTCGACACCATGTAGTCGCGCGGCAGGTTCCACCAGAAGTCGTAATGCTTGTCCTGCGCGCCCCGGTCGATCTCCCAGCGGCCGATCACCTCGAAGGTCTCGCAGTCCATGATGAACACGCCCGGCGGCCCGTCGGTCCCGTCCTCGCCGCCGCCGCCCAGCGTCGAGACATAGACCCCCTCCGGCCCGCAATGGATGGTGTGCGGCCGCGAGTAGCCGGTCTTGCGGAACACCTCCTCCGGCTCGATGATCTTGTGCATCGTCGGCCTGCGCGGGTCCGGCTTGGTGTCGACCACGTAGATCCGCGACGACCGGATCCCCGGAATGATCAGGTAGCGCCGTTCGAGAAAGGCGTGCCCCGACAGCGGCGACAGCGCCGAGGAGCAGGCGTTCCAGCCGAAATGGTGAAACTCGTCGCCTTTGTTCGGCATCATCAGCGTGTTGACGATCCTGCCGTAGGCCGGCGACGCCGGATCGACGTCGACCACCGCGAGCCCGTCCGGCTGCGAGGCGTCGGGGCTGAGCATCAGCACATAGGCGATGGTCTCGGGCGGGGCCTCCATCGCCAGCTTCGCCGACGCATGGAAGGTCGGATCGGGTCGGACTGTCATCGCTGCGTTTCCCCTGCGCGGCGGAGCCGGCGCAGCGTTCTTGCGGCCACCCGCCCCGCGTTCCGCGCGCGCGGACGCCTCCCTCCCGGGAGACGCAGCGGCGCGCATCGCGGATGCTGAACCTCGCCCGGAGTCGGATCAAGCGGTTTCTCCGCGCCCCGGACCTGCACCCTGGGCGCGCAGGCTCCGACCTACGGAAGCCGTGGGCTGACGACATCCAGCCAGGCCGAGATGGAGCGTGGAACCGACGCCGGTTCCCTGCGCAGGTCGAACAGCGCCCGGTCGCCCAATTGCACGCGGCAGACAGTGAAGGCCTGCTTGGGCTTCCGGCTGTTGTCGACAAGGACCGACGCATCGGCGATCTCCGCCGCGGCGCGGATCGCGCGCTGCGTCTTTGGAAAGCGTCGCGTCAGCCGATCCGTCGGCACGTCGTGGCCGTGCTCGGCGACGCGGGTCTGGACACGCAGGATCGAAAGCTCGACATCCGTCAGGCCGACAAAACACAGCAGCACGAAGTACCCGGCCGCCTGCATGTCGCGAATGAGATCGAGTTTCGACAGAATCTCGCCCTTGGGTCCCGTCTCCCAATACGAGAAGACCGTCTCGATCGCGAACGGGACCTTCGTCTGCATGGCGTAGCCGGCAAACGCCTGGACGCCGCTTTGCGCGACCTTCATCCAGCCTTCGTCCGTGTCGCGCAGCTTCTGAGCCCAGGAGGCCAACGCTCCGCCACTGCCGGCCTCGGGCAGAATCGACATCATCATGCGATCCGCATTGATGAGTGGAATCTGCAACTGCCCGGCGAGCAGCTTTCGCCACATCGTGGATTTGCCGGACCCGTTGTGCCCGGCCAGAACGACGGCCAGCGGCTTCTTCGTCGCCATCTGCGCCGTCAGGATTTCGGCGACCGAAGCAGAAAGGTCGGTCAATCGATGACCTGAAACACCCCGTCCACCAGCCGCCCGCGATCGACCCGGCCATTCAACTCGCGAATGAAGACACCGGGCTCGGATTCGACCACAGAAAACCGCGGAACGCCCTTCTTGCGCGGCAATCTCACCCCCGGGGTCAGCAGTCGCTTTCCGACGCGCTCCAGGGCTTCCGTGCTGCGCGCCACGTTCAGCCGGACGGCCTCCGCGGTGGGCCTCGCCCCCGTCACGGTGACGTCGCCGAACTTGACCTTGGATGCGCCCGCCCGACGGCGCGACCGCGCGGAGGCTGAACCGACCGGTCGGATCGTGGTCACTTGATTTGCCATGCGCCAAAAATAGCAGTCCGGGGCCGGTTTTGCTAGTCCCGGCCCTTCTGCGGCGTGCGCACGGTGAAGTTTCGCGATCCGGGGGGATTGGATCGCTCCGACCGGCGCGGTAAGAGCGCCAATGGCCGCCGTCACGCCGAACTCCACCCTCCCCGATCCCGACGTCCGCGCGCGCCGCAACGTGCGTGTGCTCGTCGTCGCGCAGGCGGTCCTCGGCGCCCAGATGCCGGTGCATTTCATCCTCGGCGGCCTCGCCGGCCAGGTGCTCGCCACCAACAAGTGCTTCTCCACCCTGCCGATCTCGGTGATCATCTTCGCCTCGATGCTCTCGGCGCCGCCGATGGCCGCGATGATGCAGCGCCGCGGCCGCACGCTCGGCTTCGTGATCGGCGTGCTCGCCGCCGCCCTCGGCGCGGCGCTCTGCGCCGCCGGCCTCTGGGTCGGCTCGTTCTGGCTGTTCACCCTCGGCGCCGTGCCGACCGGCGTCTTCATGTGCACCTACGGCTTCTACCGCTTCGCCGCCACCGACGGCGCCAGCCCGCGGTTCCGCCCCCGCGCGATCTCCTGGGTGATGGCCGCCGGCCTCGTCGCGGCGCTGCTCGGCCCGCAGATCGTCAAGCTCACCGAGAACGCGCTCGCCCCGGTGCCCTTCGCCGGCGCCTATCTCGCGCTGATCGCGCTGAACCTCGCCGGCGTGTTCGTCTTCGCCTTCCTCGACAGCCCGCGCCCGGCCGCGCCCGGCCCCGACGCGCCCGCCGCCCGCAGCCGCCTCGACCTGCTGCGCACGCCCCGCATCGCCGTCGCGATGATCGTCGGCATGGTGTCGTATTCGCTGATGAACCTGGTGATGACCGCCACGCCGCTGGCGATGGTCGGCTGCGGTTTCGCCACCGCGCAGGCCGCCGACGTGGTCGGCGCGCATGTGCTGGCGATGTTCGCGCCCGCCTTCGTCACCGGCGCGCTGATCGACCGCTTCGGGTCCGAGCGCATCGTCGCCGCCGGCCTCGTCCTGCTCGCCGCCGCCGGCGTCGCCGGCCTCTCCGGCGTCGGGCTCGGCAATTTCTACGCCGCGCTGATCCTGCTCGGCGCCGGCTGGAACTTCGGCTTCATCGGCGCGACGGCGATGCTCGCCGCCTCCTACCGCCCCGAGGAGCGCGGCCGCGTCCAGGGCATGAACGACTTCGCCATCTTCGGCCTCGTCGGCCTCGTCTCGCTCGCCTCCGGCGGCCTGATGAACTGCTCCGGCGGCTCGCCGGTCCAGGGCTGGACGGCGGTCAACCTCGCGATGATCCCGATGCTCGCGCTCGCCTTCGCCGCGCTGATCTGGCTCGCCCTCTCCAGCCGCCGCCCCGACGCGAGCCCGCGCTGACCCTTTCGATCCGGTTAACGCGCCGGAACGTTATATAATGATATCAGATACATGACCCAATGTCCCACGTTGGGACCGCCGCTCACCACCGCCCGGTCAGCGCCGCCGCCAGCATCCCCGCGCGCAGCGCGAACTCCGAAGGCGCCAGCCCGCCCGCCAGCGCCGCCTCCGGCCGCGCCGCCGCGCCCCGCAGCACCGCCCCCGCCGTCACGACCGGCAGCAGCGCCGGCAGGCAGGTCCGCGGAACCGCCCCCCGCCCCGCCCGCGCCCGCGCCAGCCAGCCGAGCCCCGCCGCCGCCAGCGCCGCCACCGGCTGGCCCGGAGGCAACGCCCCTCGCCCCATCGCCGCGAACCGCGGCAGCGCCCGCAGGAACCCCGCCGCCCCCGCCGCCCGGCCCGCGTCGCGCACCACAGCCTCCGCCGCCGCCGGCGCGCCCAGATGCGCCGCCGCCAGCCACATCAGCCCGCCCGCCGTCGCCTCCAGATACCGCTCGACCGCCGCCGGATCCGCGAACCCCTCGCGCCCGCAGTCCCACTCCCGCGCCGCGATCATCGCCTCGAACGGCGCCCGCGGCAGCCCCGACCCGCGGATCGCCGCCGCCAGCGGCCCGCAGACCTCATGCCCCCGCGGAACCCCGCCCGCAAAGATCTCGCCCACCGCATCCGCCCACCAGCGCAGCCGGATCGCGCCCAGCATCGGCTCGGACACCACATACCCCGCCCGCGCGATCTCGAGATTGAACGCATAGAGCGCCATCAGCCCGTCGCGCGCCGCCCCCGCCTCCGCCGCCATAGCGCTGCGGAACCGCTCCGGATCGCCCTTCGCGACCAGCGCCGCGCAGTCCGCGGCGCTCACGCCGGCGGCGCCCCGTCGCGCAGCAGCTTCCAGACGATCGCGTCCTGCAGCGCCTGGAAG
>CAYTMB010000232.1:0-4410 GCA_964438465.1 uncultured Rhodovulum sp.
GCCCCTCGCCGAGGTAGGCGGCGAGTTCGGGTGGGGGCGCGTCGAGCAGCGCCGCGGTGGGCGCGGGCGGATGGGCGCGGCCGCCTTCGACGACGATGGTCTGCGGCGCGATGCGGCGGGCGTCCTCGGGGTGATGGGTCACGATCAGCAGCGTGGCGCGGGTCTGGGCGCGCAGGCCGGCGACGAGGTCGAGCATCTCGAGGCGCAGCGCCGGGCCGAGGGCGGCGAAGGGCTCGTCAAGCAGCAGCACCGGGCGGTCGCGCAAGAGGGCGCGCGCGAGGGCGACGCGCTGACGCTCGCCGCCCGAGAGGCCGGCGGGACGGCGGTCGCCGAAGCCCGCGAGGCCGACGGTCTCGAGCGCGGCGGCGACGCGGTCCCAGCCGGCGCGGTCGAGGCGCAGATCCGGGCGCAGGCCGAGGCCGACGTTCTGCGCCGCGGTCATGTGCGCGAAGAGGTTGTGGTCCTGGAACAGCAGGCTGACCGGGCGGTCGGCGGGCGCCAGCGGGGTCAGGTCGCGGCCGTCCCAGAGGATGCGCCCGGCGGCGGGATCGAGGAAGCCGGCGATGGCGGCGAGCAGCGTGCTCTTGCCCGAGCCGGAGGGGCCGATCACCGCGGTGGCGCTGTCGGCGGCGACCCCGAGGTCGGCGGTCATGCGCCAGTCGTCCTGGGCGATCAGCAGGTCTTCAAGCCGCAGCATCGCCGCGCCCCCATCGGTCGAAGATCCAGAACAGCGCCAGCGTCAGCGCCACCAGCACCAGCGCCACGCCGGCGGCGGCCTCGCCGCGGAAGGCGGCCATCAGGCGCTGCATCAGCAGGGGAAGCGTGGCGACCTCGGGCGGGGCGAACAGCGCGATCACGCCGAGATCGCCCATCGACAGCGCCGCGGCGAGGCCGGCGGCGAAGCCCGCCGGGCGGCGGAGGCGCGGCCAGGTCACGAGGCGGAAGCGGGCGGCGCCGCGCATCCCGAGGCTGTCGGCGAGGCGGCCGTCGATGGCGCGGGACTCCGCCAGCGCCGGCAGCAGGCTGCGCAGCACGAAGGGCAGCGCCATCGCGGCGTTGACGGCGGCGGTCACCGGCATGGCCAGCGCGAAGGGATTGGCGATGGGGTTCAGCACGATGAACAGGCCGGTCCCGATCACGAAGGGCGAGGCGGCGAGCGACAAGAGGCCGAAGGCCTCGAGGGCGCGGCCGGTCCCGCGCGCCTTCTGGGCGTCGATCAGCCCGGCGAGGCCGAAGCCGAGCGCCAGCGCCAGCGCCGCCGAGGCGAGCGCCACCGCAAGGCTGAGACCGGCCGCGGGCCAGATCTGTGCGGGCAGCGTCGCGAGGCCGGGCAGGCCGCGGACCAGCACCGCGGCGAGCGGCAGGCCGAGCAGCAGCAGCAGGCCGGCGACGGCGGCGGCGTCGATCGCGCGCAGGCCGGGCCGGTCCGCGTCCCAGCGGCGGACCGGGGCGCCGAGCCCGGCGGCGAAACCGACGTCCGCGGCGAAGCGCAGCGCGAGCCCGGCGGCGGCGGCGCAGAGCGCGAATTGCAGCAGGCCGAGCAGCGCCGCGCGGCCGAGGTCGAAGTCGAAGCGGATCGCCTGGTAGATCGCGAGCTCGATGGTGGTGGCGCGCGGGCCGCCGCCGAGGGTCAGCGCCACCGCGAAGGAGGTCATGCAGAGCAGGAACACCAGGGTGAAGGCGCCGGGCAGCACCGCGCGCAGCATCGGGATCTCGATGCGGCGGAACATCTCGCGCGGCCCGAAGCCGAGCTGGGCGGCGAGGCGGAACTGTTCGGCGGGGATGGTGGACCAGCCCTGGAGCAGCAGGCGGGTGACCAGCGGCAGGTTGAAGAACACATGGGCGAGCACCACGCCGCGCAGGCCGTAGATGTCGAGCGGGCCGAGGCCGAGCGGGGCGAGGACCGCGCTGATGAGCCCGCCGCGGCCCCAGATCGCGACGAGGCCGAACACCGCGACGATGGAGGGCAGCAGGAACGGCGCGCCGAGCAGCGTCACCAACAGCGCCCGGCCGGGAAAGCGCCGCCGCGCCAGCGCGCGCGCGGCGACCGCGGCGAGCGCCACCGACAGCACGGCCGAGATCACCGCCTGGGTCAGCGTGAAGCGCACCGCCGCCCAGTCGGACGGGCCGAGGCCGCGTCCGGGCTCGGCGCGCAGCGCCAGCGCCGCCAGCGCGCCGAGGGTCAGCGCCGCGACGAGGGCGAGCGCCAGCCCGCCGCCGAGGCGGACGCCGGACCCTGTCGCGGGGCCTAGCGGCTGAGCGCGCGCAGCCATTCGTCCAGCGCCGCGTCGCGCTGGTCGCGCGCGTCCTGCGGCGACAGCAGCAGGGCCTTTTCCGGGACCGCCAGCGTCTCGAAACCTTCGGGCAGGCCGGCTTCGGGCAGATGCGCCGGGTACATCCAGTTGGTGGTGGGGATCGCCGACTGGAAGCCGTCGGTGAGCATGAAGGCGAGGAATTCCTTCGCGAGCTCGGGCTGGTCCGAGGCGGCGGTCATGCCGGCGACCTCGATCTGGATGTAGTGGCCTTCGCCGAACATCGCCGCGCGCTTGTCCGGGTCGTCCTCGGCGATCAGGTGGTAGGCCGGCGAGGTGGTGTAGGCGAGCGCCATGTCGACCTCGCCGCCGGTGAACAGGCCGTAGGCTTCGGACCAGCCCGGGGTGACGGTCAGGATGCGGGGCCGCAGGCCTTCCCAGATCTCGGGCGCGCGGTCGCCGTAGGCGGTCTTGACCCAGAGCAGCAGGCCGAGGCCGGGGGTGGAGCTGCGCGGGTCGTGGATCACGATGCTGTGGTCCGAGGCGATCAGCGCCTCGAAGCTGGCGGGCGGGTCGGTCATCCGCGCGCTGTCGTAGACGAAGGCGAAATAGCCCCAGTCGTAGGGCAGGAAGACCGGGTCGTCCCAGGCGACGGGCAGGTCGAGCTCGGGCGCGTCGACGCCGTGGGGGGCGAACAGGCCGGTGGCGGCCGCCTCGGCGGTGAGGTTGGTGTCGAGGCCGAGCACGATGTCCGCCTCGGTGCGGGCGCCTTCGAGGCGGAGGCGGCCAAGCAGCGCGGCGCCGTCGCCCGCGCCGACGAAGCGGACGGTGCAGCCGCAGGTCTCTTCGAAGGCCGCCTTGATCGCGGGGCCCGGGCCCCATTCGGAGGTGAAGCTCTCGTAGGTGTAGATGACGAGTTCGGGCTTGTCCTGGGCTTCGGCGGCGCCGAAGGCGAGGACAAGCGCCGCAGCGAGGGGAAGGGTCTTGAGCATGCGCTCCTCCATGGGCTGCGGCGAAAGGAGGAGGGCTGCTGGGGGCGCGGCCCGGGCCTTCCCTCCGCCGGTATGAGCCGGTTCAGGTTCGACGGGTCCGCGTGACGCGATCTCAGCCCGGATTTTCACCGGACGCCCCGAGGCGGGGGACACCATAGGCCGCGGGGCCGGGGGCGCAAGGGCGTTCGGCCCCCGGGGTCGCCGGCGCCGCGTTCATGGCGGCTGTTTCCGCAGGCGTTCCGGGTGTAGGGTGACGCAAGTCTGGGTAACGTCGCGGAGCCGAAAGGGGCGACACGACGGCCAGCGGAGGGTCTAGGACGGTTGGCCAGCGAAATTCGTCCCTTCGTGCGGCAGGCGCTCGGCGAGACCGCGCGATCCTTCATTGACTGTCCGCCGATGCGGGCGGGCTCAGGGGTCGACGTCCCGAGCGCGAAGGCGGCTCGCTGCGCGCCGCATGGGCGAGCAGGGCGCAGGCTGGCCCGGACGGGCCGCGAACGGGTTTCCGGAGGAATGGAATGATCAGAGGACATGTTGTCGGCGCGCTGGTTGCGCTGGCGGTCGCGGCGGCGGGGGGCCTGACGGTCCCCGCCTTCGCGCAGACCGACCCGCTGCCGTCGTGGAACGAGGGCGAGACCAAGACCACGATCCTGGGCTTCGTCGAGGCGACCACCGACCCGGCGTCGTCGAAGTTCGTGGCGCCGCAGGACCGGATCGCGACCTTCGACAACGACGGCACGCTGTGGTCCGAGCAGCCGCTGTATTTCCAGTTCTTCTATGTGCTCGACCGCGCGAAGGAGCTCGCCGCCGCGGACCCGGACTGGGCCTCGACGCCGGTGCTGAAGGCGGCCGCCGCGGGCGACGTCCATGCCATCGTCGCCGGCGGCAAGGACGGGCTCGTCGAGCTGCTGGGCGCCACCGGCGGCGGCATGACCGTCGAGGCCTTCCTGCTCGACGCCGCCGACTGGCTGGCGACGGCGAGGCACCCCGAGAAGGACCGGCTGTTCACCTCGATGGTCTACCAGCCGATGATCGAGCTGCTCGAGCTGCTGCGCGCCAACGACTACCGGACCTTCATCGTCTCCGGCGGCGGCGAGGACTTCATCCGCGCCTTCTCGGACGAGAAATACGGCATCCCCGCGCCGCAGGTGGTGGGGTCCGAAGGCGCG
>CAYTMB010000233.1:0-4410 GCA_964438465.1 uncultured Rhodovulum sp.
AAAAGTGGCAAGCCGGTTTCCAGCCACTTTCCAGCCGGTTTCCAGCCGTCGAAAACGACGCCTTTTCAGCCGCTTGCCGCGCTTCCGCCCAGGCCGGCGGTTTTCCGTTCGTTTCACCCCGAACCCCGGGCCGTCGGCGTCAGGACTCCGGGGCGGGCGGGTCGGCGCCGCCGGACCGGACCCCGGCTAGCTTTCGCCGCGGCTGAGCAGGGCGTCGATGTCGGCGGCCTTGGCGCCGCCGGCCAGCGCGTCGAACCTGCCGCGTTCGAAGATCTCGCGCCCGGCGCCGAGCAGCGCGGCCTGGGCGAGCCGGGCGAGGCCCGAGCCGAGGCTGATGCGCGCGACGCCGGCGGCGGCGAATTCGGCGCGCGAGACGGCGGCGAGCGGGCCGACCGGCAGCACGTTGACCGGGACCGGGACGGCGGCGCAGACCGCGCGCACCGCCGCGAGGTCGGGCAGCAGCGGCGCGTAGACGCAGTCGGCGCCGGCTTCGGCGAAGGCGCGCAGGCGGGTCATCGCCTCGCGCAGGTCGTAGGCGCCGGTGAGCAGGCCGTCGGCGCGGGCGACCAGCACGAAATCGGATTTCAGCGCGCGGGCGGCCGCGGCGGCGGCGCGGATGCGCTCGACCGCGAGCGGGAAGACGTAGGCGCCGTCGCCGGGCAGGTCGGTGTCCTCGATCGAGCCGCCGGCGAGGCCGGCCTCGCCGGCGCGGCGGATGGTGCGGGCGACGGCGTCGGGGGCGGCGGCGTAGCCGTTCTCGAGGTCGGCCGAGACCGGCAGCGCGGTGGCGGCGACGAGGTCCTGCGCATGGGCCAGCGTCTCGTCGAGGCTGATGCGGGCGCCGTCGGGCAGGCCGCGGGTGAAGGCGAAGCCCGCCGAAGTGGTGCCGATGGCCCGCGCCCCGAGCGCGGCCAGCACCCGCGCCGAGCCGCGGTCCCAGGCGTTGGCGAGCACGAAAGGGTCGCCGGGGCGGTGGAGCGCGCGCAGGACGGCGCCGGGGTCGCTTGCGGGCATCGGGGATCCTCCTCGGGCTTTTGCCGGCAGTGTGGCATGGCGGGGACGGGATCGCCAAGGGGGCGTTGGCGCGTGTATCATGTTGATACAGAGGTCATCATATTGAAATTGCAAGGTAATTCAAATACGCCCGCAGGATGGACGGACTTGCTTCGCGGCCGGCGCGGCGTCATGCTGCGCCATGACCCTGCGCCGCCCCGCCCTCGCCTGTCGAATTCGCCGCTGAGTCCTCCGCGGCGGCGCCGTTTCCATTCCCGGACCGAAGTGCTAACCCGCCGCGCGTAACCCGCCCGAGGTTTGCCCGATGCCCGATGCGCCCGAGATCACGCTCTACAACCCCCGCACCCGCCGCAAGGAGCGGCTGGAGCCGGTCGTCCCCGGCAAGGCCTCGATGTATGTCTGCGGGCCGACGGTCTACGACCGCGCGCATATCGGCAACGCCCGGCCGGTGGTGGTGTTCGACACGCTGTTCCGGCTGCTGCGGCACAGCTACGGGGCGGAGAACGTCACCTATGTGCGCAACATCACCGACGTCGAGGACAAGATCAACGCGCGGGCGCGCGAGTCCGGGCGCTCCATCGGCGAGATCACCGCCGAGACGACGCGCTGGTATCACGAGGACATGGACGCGCTGGGCGCGCTGCGCCCGAGCTTCGAGCCGCGGGCGACCGAATACATCGGCGAGATGGTGGCGATGATCGCGCTGCTGATCGAGCGCGGGCACGCCTATGCGCCGGGCGACGGGCATGTGCTGTTCGCGGTGGGGAGCTATCCCGACTACGGCAAGCTGGCGCGGCGGTCGCTCGACGACATGCGGGCCGGGGCGCGGGTCGAGGTGGCGCCCTACAAGCGCGACCCGATGGATTTCGTGCTGTGGAAGCCGTCGGATCCGGAGACGCCGGGCTGGGACTCGCCCTGGGGGCGCGGGCGGCCGGGCTGGCATATCGAGTGCTCGGCGATGGCGCGGGCGCTGCTGGGCGAAGCGTTCGACATTCACGGCGGCGGGGTGGATCTGGCCTTCCCGCACCACGAGAACGAGCTGGCGCAATCGGTCTGCGCGCATCCTGACGAGGGGTTCGCGCGGATCTGGATGCACAACGGGATGCTGAACGTCGAGGGGGAGAAGATGTCCAAGTCCCTGGGCAACTTCTTCACGGTGCGGGAACTGCTGGATCGCGGCGTCGCGGGGGAGGTGATGCGGCTGGTGCTGATGTCGACGCATTACCGCCAGCCGATCGACTGGACCGAAGCCAAGGTCCACGAAGTCACGGTGCTGCTGACGCTGTGGGAGAAGCTGCTGCGGGACGCCGGTCCCGCGGGGATGACCGCCGCCGGCGCCGCGGACCCCGCGCCCGCCGTGCTCGAGGCGTTGTCGGACGATCTGAACACGCCGCTGGCCCTGAAGGCGCTGCGCGACCTCGCCTCCGAGATCCGGCTCGGCGGCGTCGGGGCGAAGGCCGCGCTCGGCCAGTTCGCGGCCTCGCTCAGCCTGATGGGCATCACCCCGGACGGCTTCCGCTCCGGCGCGATCCGGCAATCGCTCGCGCGCGCCTTCGCCGAGACGGACGTCGCCCCCGAGGTGTCGCTGGACCGACGGATCGGCGATCTGCTGAAGGAGCGCGAGCGGGCCCGGGCCGAGCGCAACTTCGCGCGGGCCGATGCGCTGCGGGATGGTCTGGTCGCCGCCGGGATCAAGATCATGGATCGTGTGGGGGCGGCGACGGAATGGACGCCGGGCCCCGACTTCGATCCGTCGAAGCTCGACGGGATAGAATGATGACCCGCGAGCGGTTGTGGCTCTACGACACCACTTTGCGCGACGGGCAGCAGACGCAGGGCGTGGACTTTTCCGTCGAGGACAAGACCCGGATCGCGCAGGCGCTCGATGCGTTGGGCGTGGACTATGTCGAAGGCGGATGGCCGGGGGCCAATCCGACGGACTCCGGGTTCTTCGAGGCGGCGCCGGCGATGGCGCGGGCGACGATCACCGCGTTCGGGATGACCAAGCGGGCGGGGCGGTCGGCGGAGAACGACGACGTGCTGGCGGCGGTGCTGAACGCGGGCACGACGGCGGTCTGCCTCGTCGGCAAGACCCACGAGTTTCATGTGACGACGGCGCTGGGGATCTCGCTGGAGGAGAACCTCGTCAACATCCGCGAGAGCGTCGCGCATGCGGTGGCGCAGGGGCGCGAGGCGCTGTTCGACGCCGAGCATTTCTTCGACGGGCATCGGGCGAACCCGGACTATGCGGTTCAATGCCTGAAGGCGGCGCTGGAGGCGGGGGCGCGGTGGATCGTGCTCTGCGACACCAACGGCGGCACTCTGCCGGGCGAGGTCGGGGCGGTGACGGCGCGGGTGATCGCCTGCGGCATCCCCGGCGACCGGCTGGGCATCCATGCCCATGACGACACCGGCAATGCGGTGGCGGTGTCGCTGGCGGCGGTGGACGCGGGCGCGCGGCAGGTGCAGGGCACGCTGAACGGGCTGGGCGAGCGCTGCGGCAACGCCAACCTGACGACGCTGATCCCGACGCTGCTGCTGAAGCAGCCCTATGCGAGCCGGTTCGAGATCGGGGTGAGCAGCTGCGCGCTGGCGACGCTGACGCGGGTGAGCCGGATGCTCGACGACATCCTCAACCGGGTGCCGGACGCCAGCGCGCCCTATGTCGGGGCCTCGGCCTTCGTGCACAAGGCCGGGCTGCATGCGAGCGCGGTGATGAAGGCGCCCGAGACCTACGAGCATGTCGCGCCGAAGCTGGTGGGCAACGCGCGGTTCATCCCGATGTCGAACCAGGCCGGGCAGTCGAACCTGCGCCAGCGGCTGGCGAAGGCCGGGATCGTGGTGGCCGGCGGCGACCCGCGGCTGGCGGCGATCCTGTCCGAGGTGAAGGCGCGCGAGGACCGGGGCTTCGCCTATGACAGCGCGGCGGCGTCGTTCGAACTGCTGGCGCGGGAGATGCTGGGGGCGTCGCCGCGGTTCTTCGAGGTCGAGCGCTATCGGGTGACGGTCGAGCGGCGGGCGAACGCGCGGGGCGAGACGATCACCGTCAGCGAGGCGGTGGTGGTGGCGCGGTTCGGGGCCGAGCGGGTGATGAGCGTCAGCGAGAGCCAGGACCCGGTGAGCCATGCCGACCAGGGGCCGGTGAACGCGCTGAGCCGGGCGCTGGCGAAGGATCTGGGGCCGTACCAGGACTATATCGCCGACATGAAGCTGGTGGATTTCCGGGTGCGGATCACCTCGGGCGGCACCGAGGCGGTGACGCGGGTGCTGATCGACAGCGAGGACGGCCAGGGGCGGCGCTGGTCGACGGTGGGGGTGAGCGCCAACATTGTCGATGCGAGCTTCCAGGCGCTGCAGGACGCGATCGTCTGGAAGCTGCTGCGCGACGGGGCGCCG
>CAYTMB010000234.1:0-4375 GCA_964438465.1 uncultured Rhodovulum sp.
TTCGCGCCGGTCCGCGACCGCGCGCCGGACGAGGCCTTCGTGCTGCGCGCCGAGGTCATCCGCGCCGAAGCGGCCCGGCTGCTGCGGCTGGCGGGGGAGTAGGGCGTCCCGGCGCCTACATCGGCACGATGCCGAGGCCGCGCAGGTAGACGCCGGTGCCGGTCTCCAGCATCTCCTCGGCCGAATAGGGCGCCCGGCCGCCCGGGGCGCCGCGGGCGAACAGCTCGACCACGCCGTGGCTCAGCGCCCAGATGTGGTTCGCGACCAGCGTCGCGGGCGGGCGGCGGCCGGGCGGCAGATGCGCGGTCAGCCGCTCGGCGGCGCGCACCAGCACCGACATCGCCCGCTCGGCCGCATAGGCGAGGTCGGGGCTGCCCGTCACCGTCACCCCGCTCTCGAACATCGCGATGTAGTGGCCGGGATTGGCGCGGGCGAAGTCGAGATAGGCGCGCCCCGCCGCGGAGAAGGCCGACAGCGCCGAGGGCTTGCCGTCGTTGAAGGCGCGCTCGAGCCGGTCGGCGAAGATCTCGAAGCCCTGGCGCGCGACCTCCTCGATCAGGTCCTCGCGGCCGCGGAAATGGCGGTAGGGCGCGGCCGGGCTGACGCCGGCGAGCCGGGCGGCCTCGGCCATGCTGAAGCCGAGCGGGCCCTTCTCCTCGATCAGGTTCAGCGCGGCGGCGACCAGCGCCTCGCGCAGGTTGCCGTGGTGGTAGCTCTTGCGCTGGGGCTGGGCGGTCGGGTCCATGGGCCAGATGTACCGGCCGCCCCCCGGCGCCACAAGGCCGGGCCCGGGTGGTTGGGCTTGCGCCGGACCGGCGATCGGCTCACCCTCGGCGGGCCATGGCCGTGATCCTCGAACGCGTCGAGCATGACTCGGACTGGGGCCGCTGGACGCTGGTCCGGGCGGCGCCGTCGCCCGGGTTGCGGGGCGACGTCGTGGAATACCAGGGCTACCGCGAGCGCTCGGGCGCCGCGGTCGTCCGGCGCGAGGCGCCCGTGCCGGTGGTGCCGGTGATCCTGATCTTCGACGCCGGGTTCCGCATCGCTTCGGACGAGGCGCCCGGCTGGCGGCCGCTGCGCGGCAGCTTCGTCGCCGGCCTGCATGAGCGCAGCGTGCTGGTCGGCTCGGGGGGCGCCGCCCGGTGCCTGCAGATCGATCTGACGCCGTTCGGCGCGCGGCGGCTGTTCGGGATCGACCTCGGCGCGATCCGCAACCGGGTCGTCGCGCTCGACGAGCTGATCGGACCGGCGGCCGGGCGGCTGGTCGACCGGCTGGCGGCGGCGCGCGGCTGGCCGGCGCGTTTTGCGCTGCTCGACGGCTGGCTCGGCGCCCGGCTGGGGCGGGCCGCGCCGGCGCCGCCCGAGATCGCCGCGGCCTGGACCGCGTTGCGGCGGACCGGCGGGATGGCGCCGGTGGCCGAGCTGGCGCGCCGCGCCGGGCTGTCGCGGCAGGCGTTCTCGGCGCGGTTCGAACGCGCGGTCGGGCTCGGCCCGAAGCGCGCGGCGCGGATGTTGCGGCTGGAGCGCGCGCTGGCGCTGCTGGGCGACCCCGCCGCGCCGCTGGCGCAGGTGGCCCTCGCCTGCGGCTATTTCGACCAGGCGCATTTCGGTCGCGACATGCGCGAGTTCTGCGGGCGGACGCCGCGCGAGCTGCGCGCCGGGCTGCTGGCGGACGGAACCGGGCTGATGGCCGGCGAGCCTTCGGGCGCCGGCGTGGCATTCGTCCAAGACCGGGCCGCGGCGCGGTCCTAGGTTCCGGCGGGGATCGAACCCGAGAGAGAGGAGACCGACGATGGACGACATGAGCGAGACGAGCGGCGTGACGGCGAGCCTGTTCCCGGCGCTCGGCTACCGCGACGCGCGGGCGGCGGCGGACTGGCTGGAGCGGGCCTTCGGCTTCGAGCGCCACGCGCTGCACGACGCGCCGGACGGCGGCGTCGCGCATGCCGAGATGCGGTTCGGCAACGGCATGGTGATGTTCGGTTCGCGCGGCGCGCCCGACCCGGCCAACCCGTGGACGACCGGCGAGGGGGTCTATGCGGTGGTGGAGGATATCGAGGCGCATTACGCCCGGGCGGTCGCGGCGGGCGCGGAGATCCTGCGCCCGCTGGCCGATACGCCCTACGGCGCGAAGGAATACACCGCCCGCGATCCCGAGGGCCATCTGTGGAGCTTCGGCGACTATCGCCCCTGAGGGATGCGCGGCCGGCGGGGCGTGGGCACGCGTGCCCTCTCGGGTAAGTGCTTGATCTTGAGGCAGAAAGATCGCGGCGTTAACGCTTTCGCGACGTTTGGCGCAGGGCCCGATCGTGGCGGCGCGCCGGAGGGGGCGCCGCCACTTTTGTCCGGCCGGACGTCAGTCGGTCGCGAAACAGTAGAGCAGGCCGTCGCCGCCGGTGCCGCGCAGCGCCTCCATGCCGCAGCCGCCGCGCGAGGCGTGCGACGAGTTCCACGACCTCGCCGGGGGGCTGTCGTCGAGGCCCATGCGGTCGTGATGGCCGACCATGCCGGCGGTGTCGGGGCCGCTGCTGGTCCAGTCCTCGCAGGTCTCGGGCGCGGCGGTCCCGTCGGCCAGCGAGCCGGTCAGGATGTCGTGGCGGTTCGGCGAGTCGCCGCGGCCGGCGACGACGGCGCCGGTCTCGTCGAGCGCGGTCTCCTTGGTGATGTTGTTGGCGTCGCCGTGCAGCGAGGCGACGTCCTCGGCGATCACGACACCGGCGGCGTTGACCCAGGGGCCGGTCCCGATGCGGTCGCGGGCGTTCACCCCGGAGGTCGAGAGATACGCGGCCCAGGTCCGGCCGGTGACGCCGGCGGCCTCCGCGAGCGCCGCGCAATGCGCGTCGGCGCCTTCGAGCCCGCCGAGGTCGCCGCCCGAGCCGGGGTTCGTGCTGGTGACGAAGAAGCTCATCGTCGCGTCCTGCGCCGAGCCGGCGGCGGCCGACAGCGCGAGCAGGGCGGCCGCGAGGCCGAGGGCGTGTCGCATGGGGCGTCTCCTCTCCGGTCATGGCCGCCGGGCGGCGGCGTTTTGGCGAAGGGTAACGCCGCGGGACAGGCGGGCGGATCACGAAGCCGTGTCGGCGTCAGCGCCGCCCCGGCTTGTCCTTGCGCTGGCGCAGGCGGCTCTGGGCGAGCTTGCGCCGCGGCGCGGCCTTGGCGGCGCCGCGCGGCGGGGTGGGCAGGTTGCGGCCTTCGAGCGCCAGCAGCTCGAACAGCAGGCCGCCGGTGATCGGCGCGGCTTCGGCGAGGCGGACGGTGGCGCGCTGGCCGAGGCCGATGACGCGGCGGGATCTCTCGCCGGTCAGGGTCTGGCTGTCGGGGTCGTAGAGAAAATACTCGCGCCCGAGCGAGGAGATCGGGATCAGCCCGTCGGCGCCGGTCTCGTCGAGCTTCACGAACAGGCCGAAGCGGGCGACGCCGGAGACGGTTCCCTCGAACTCGGCGCCGATGCGGTCGGACAGGAAGGCGGCGAGGTAGCGGTCGGTGGTGTCGCGCTCGGCCAGCATCGAGCGGCGCTCGGTCATCGAGATATGTTCGCCGGTCTCGGCGAGATTGGCTTCGTCGGCGGGGGTGAGGCCGTCGTCCCCCCAGCGGTGCGCGCGGATCAGGGCGCGGTGCACGACGAGATCGGCGTAGCGGCGGATCGGCGAGGTGAAATGGCCGTAGCGCGGCAGGTTCAGCCCGAAATGGCCGAAGTTCTCCGGGGCGTAATAGGCCTGGGTCATCGAGCGCAGGACGGAGATGTTGATCATCTCGGCGTGCTCGGTGCCAGCGACGCCGTCGAGCAGGCGGTTGAGATGCGCGGTCTTGAGCACCTGGCCCTTGGCGAGCGAGAGCCCGACGCTCTCGACCACCTGGCGCAGGGCGTCGAGCTTTTCCACGCTCGGCTCCTCGTGGACGCGGTAGAGCAGCTTGAGCCGCTTTTCCTCCAGCGTCTCCGCGGCGGCGACGCTGGCGAGGATCATGAAATCCTCGATCAGCCTGTGCGCCGGCAGGCGCTCGCGGAAGGCGACCGAGATCACGCGGCCGTCGTCGTCGAGGACGATCCGGCGTTCGGGCAGGTCGAGGTTGAGCGGCGCGCGGGCCGCGCGGGCGCGGTCGGCGGCGGCGAAGGCGGCCCAGAGCGGGCGGATCACCGTTTCCAGCAGCGGTTCGGTGACCGCGTCGGGGGTCCCGTCGGCGGCGGCCTGGGCCTGGCCATAGGTCAGCGAGGCCTGCGAGCGCATCAGGCCGCGCACGAAGCGGTGGCCGCGCTTGGCGCCCTCGGCGTCGAGCGTGATGCGCACGGCGATGCAGGGGCGGTCGACGTTCTCGTGCAGCGAGCAGAGGTCGCCCGACAGCGTTTCGGGCAGCATCGGCACGACGCGGTCGGGGAAAT
>CAYTMB010000235.1:0-4366 GCA_964438465.1 uncultured Rhodovulum sp.
CGATCTTCGGCCAGGACGCCACCCGGATCTCGATGGCCCGGCTGCTCGCGCATCTGTTCGAGGTCACCGAGCGTTTCGGCATGGAGACCCGCACCGAGCTGATCCTGCTCCAGCGCACGATGGTCGTGGTCGAGGGCGTCGCGCGCAGCCTCAACCCGGCGATGAACATGTGGGAGACCTCCCGCCCGGTCGTCGCCGACTACATCGCCTCGAACATCGGCCCGCGCGCCACGATCCGCGACCTCGCCGCGACGCTGCGCGTGCTGTCGCGCTTCGGCCCGCGGCTGCCGCAGATGGCCGAGCGCGCGCTGATCCGCCTCAGCGCGCCGCCGCCGCCGCCCGAGCGCCGCCGCTTCCCCGGCTGGGTCTACGGGCTGACCGGCGTCGCCATCGGCGCGGCGCTGGTGGCGCTGGGCGCGGCGCTGTAGCAGGCCGGGCGGCGGCCCGGGCGACCGGCCCAACAGAGGCCGCGGCCGGGGCCGCATCCGCCGGCCCGCGCCCGGGCGGGTCGCGCCGTCAGCCGCCGCGCCGGATCAGCCAGGCCCGGCGGGGCGAGCCGAGGTCCTCCTCGCCGACGACGGCATGGCCCTGCTCGGCGCAGAAATGCGGCATGTCGATCCGCGCGGCGGGGTCGTCGGCGATCACCCGCAGCACGCCGCCGGGCGCCAGCGCCAGCAGCCGCTTGCGCGCCTTCAGGACGGGCAGGGGGCACAGCAGCCCCGTCGCGTCGAGTTCGGCGTCCCAGGTCATCGCCCAGAGCTAGCCGCGCGCCCCGGGGCCTGTCCACGGCATTGTGACGCCGCGGCGCGTGACGCGGCGCCCGCGCGCGGCTAAGGTCCGCCGCGCAAGACAAGGGCGGCGCATGTTCGGCATCGATATCTGGGACGCGTCGCTGGCGCCGTCGCTGTTCGTCGCGACCGCCGCCGGGCTGCTCAGCTTCCTGTCGCCCTGCGTGCTGCCGATCGTGCCGCCCTATCTCGCCTTCATGGCCGGCGCCTCGATGGACGACCTCGAGGCCGGCCGCGACGCCGACCGCCGGATCCTGCGCACCGCGGTGTTCTTCGTGCTCGGCCTGTCGACGGTGTTCCTGCTGCTCGGCATGGCGGCCTCCGGCCTCGGGCGGGTGCTGCTCGCCTGGCAGCGCGAGATGGCCATGGTCTCCGGCGCGGTGATCGTGCTGTTCGGCCTGCATTTCCTCGGGGTGTTCCGCATCGGGCTGCTGCAGCGCGAGGCGCGCATCGACGCCAATGTCTCCGGGCGCACGCCGTTCGGGGCCTATGTGCTCGGGCTCGCCTTCGCCTTCGGCTGGACGCCCTGCATCGGGCCGGTGCTGGGCTCGATCCTGTCGCTCGCCGCCCAGGACGGCTCGGTCGAGCGCGGCATGCTGCTGATGGGCTTCTACGCCGTCGGCCTCGGCGCGCCGTTCCTGCTGACCGCGCTGTTCCTGCGCCAGGCGATCGGGCTCATGTCCGGCATGAAGCGCCACATGGGCGCGATCGAGCGCACGATGGGAGCGCTGCTGGTCGGCGTCGGCGTGCTGATGCTGACCGGCGCCTTCACCAGCATGGCGTTCTGGCTGCTCGACACCTTCCCCGCACTGGCCCTGATCGGCTGATCCGCGCCCGCTTGTGCACGCGTGCACAAGCGGTTATCATGTTGATTTTGCATAATTATCTGACTTGCGTCAACAAAATCGCAACCTTTGCGGGCGCCGGGGCGCGCCGGTCTCCAGGACGAACGCAACCGCCGCCGCATCTCCGACCGATTTGTCCGTCGACAAATCGGTCCGCGCCCGCCCGCCACGCCGGAGGCGTGCCTTCGGCACGACGCAGGCGCGTCGCCGCGCCAGCCGGGCAGGCGCGGACCGATTGGAGAGCGACGGTCCAGCCCGGCGCCTCTCGCCTTTCCGGTCCGAAGGCGGGCCAAGCGCGGAGGGCGCCGTCTGAACCGAACGCACCGCACAGGTCCTGCGGATCGGCGCATTCAGGCTCGGGCGGGCATTGTCGTGCAGGTTGCAAATGTATTGACGGGCAGATAGATAGCTCAGTAATATCAAACACATGACGACATGTAACAGGCTGTTACAACGTCGCGCGTCACCCCGAGCGGCCGCGTCCCTCGCGGTACCAGGCCAGCACATGCAGCCGGATCGCCGAGGCGAGGCCGGTCTCCACCCCGCGGGCGGCGTCGATCTCGGCGGCCAGCGCGTTGATCGGCCGGCCCTCGGCGGCGGCGATCTCGCGGAACGCCCGCCAGAACGGCTCCTCGAGACTGACCGAGGTGCGGTGCCCGCGCAGCGTCAGCGACCGCTTGACCGGCCGGCCCAGCGCCTCACTCCCCCGGGTCGCGCCGGTGGCCGTCGAGATGCGCCGCGGCCCTGGCCTGCTCGGCCTCGGCGCGCCGCCGCTCGGCCTTCGACTGCCCGTGCCGCGCCGCGTTCTCGGTCGCGGCCTTGCGCTCCGCCTCCCGCGCGGCCCGCTTGCGCGCGGCGCGCAGGCTGACCACCCCGCTCACAGCCGCCCCGACTGGAAGGTGTCGCAGGCGTTCGGGTCGCCGGTCTGATAGCCGGTGTAGAACCAGCGCTGGCGCTGCTCGCTGGTGCCGTGGGTGAAGCTGTCGGGCACCACCGTCCCGCGCGCGGCCCGCTGCAGCGCGTCGTCGCCGATCCGCGCCGCGGTGTCGAGCGCGTCGTTCAGGTCCTGCCGGGTCAGGTCGTAGACGCCCTCGACGCTCTTCGCCCAGAGCCCGGCGTAGCAGTCGGCCTGCAGCTCGGTGCGCACCGACAGCGCGTTCGACTCCGCCTGCCCCATCCGGCTGCGCGCGGCATGCACCTGTCCGAGCGTGCCGAGCGAATTCTGCACATGGTGGCCGACCTCGTGCGCGATCACATAGGCGGCGGCGAACTCGCCGCTCGCGCCCATCTGCTGCGCCATCACCCGGAAGAAGTCGGTGTCGAGGAACACGGTCTGGTCGTTGGGACAGTAGAACGGCCCCATCGCCGCGTCGGCGCCGCCGCAGGCCGAGACCGTCTGGCCGCTGTAGAGCACCAGCCGCGGTTCGGCGTAGGTCAGCCCGGACCGGGAGAAGATCTCGCCCCAGACGTCCTCGGTCCCCGCGAGCACGGTCGCGACGAACGCCTCGCTGTCGTCGTCGATCTCGTTGGGGCCCGACGGCGCCTGTTGCGTGACGACGCCGCCGCCGCCGCCGAGGAAGGGCGTGACGTCCACGCCGAAGAACAGCCCGATCAGCAGCACCACGATCAGCCCGACGCCGCCGATGCCCGCCGGCCGGCCCATGCCGCCGCCCCGGCGGTCCTCGATGTTGCCGCTCGTGCGGCGGCCTCGCCACTGCATCGGATGCTCCCGCCTTGCGCCCGCTCCGTCCGGCAGCCTAGCGCGGCGCCGGACGGAAGCAAAGCGTCCGTCGCCGGGACTATTCGGCCGCGGTCGCCGCCGGCGCGCGGATCTCGCCGTGGCGGATCTCGGTGCCGAGCACCTTCAGGCAGTCGCGCATGAAGGCCGCGAGCGCGGTCCAGCCCTTGGCGGAGACCATGTTGCCGTCGATCAGCGAGTCGGTCGGCGACAGATCGACATAGGTCCCGCCCGCCAGCCGCACCTCCGGCTCGCAGGCCCCGAGCGCAGCGACCCGCTTGCCCTTCACCACGCCGTCGACGGCGACGAGGATCTGCACGCCGTGGCAGATGGTGAAGATCGGCTTTCCGGCCTCGTGGAAGTGCCTGACGATCGCCTGCACCCGCTTGTCGGTGCGGATGTATTCCGGGCCGCGGCCGCCGGCGCAGTAGACGGCGTCGTAGTCCTCGGGACGCACTTCGGAGAAGGTCTTGTTGATGTCGGCGAGGTGGCCGTAGCGTTCGATATAGGTCTGGTGCCCCTCGAAGTCGTGCAGCGAGGTCTGGATCTTGTCGCCCGCCTTCTTGTCGGGGCAGACGACATGGACGGTATGGCCGACGGCCTCCATGCCCTGCTCGAACACGAAGATCTCGTATTCCTCGGTGAACTCGCCGGTCAGCATCAGAATTTTCTTGCCGGGCATCGCTGGCTCCTCCCTGAGTTTCGCGGGCATCTTCCCGCGTGATGCGGGCAACAGACCGCAAGCCGCGGAAACGCGCAACGGATTTCCCCCGGCCGGCGTCGTTTTGGCGTCCGAACCGCGCGACCGGCGGCTGCGCCGGTCGCCTGCGCCCTCTCCGGTCCGGCCCCAAGGGCCGGACCTGTCGCAACGCTGCCGGGACGGCCCCGAACCGGCGATAGCGAGGCGCCGCCTCGCGCCGGTTCGTCGGCTGGAGCGCGCGAGCGCGGAAGCCGAGGGGCCATCCGCTGCCCCAGCGCCGGGCAAATCGGCGCGC
>CAYTMB010000236.1:0-1944 GCA_964438465.1 uncultured Rhodovulum sp.
AGCTTCCAGATCACCGAGGCGCCGACGAAGGAGATCGCCATCGGCATGAAGATCATCGACTTCGCGATGGCGCCCCAGCGGATCCGGTCGGTGAGCTGCGCCGCCAGCAGGCCGAAGGCCGTCGCGAGGGCCGGCACGACCAGGAGCCAGAGGAAGTTGTTGCGCAGCGCCTCCCAGAACTTCGGCTCGCCCGACATCTTCTGGTAGTTCGCCAGTCCGACGAAGGCGCCGCCCTGGTTGCGGTCGGTCAGCGACAGCCAGAGCGTGGCGACCACCGGATAGGCGAGGTAGACGCCGAGCAGGAACACCGCCGGGAACAGGAACAGCCAGGGTCGCACGACGTTGGCGCGGTTGATGTTGCGTCCCGCGTTCGCGCCGCGCGCCGGGAAGATCACCTTGTCGAGGATCTGGTTGGAAAAGAAGAAGTAGGCGACGCAGCCGCCGACCCCGATCACGATGGTGATGACGCCTTGCAGAGCCGGATTCATGGTTCCCTCCCCCCTGGACGCTGTGCCGCGCTTGTCGTTGGGGAGGGCCCGCGGGCGCGGGACCTCCCGAAGGCCCGGCTACTTCAGGCCGTCCCAGCTCCGCTGGATCTCGTCGGCCACCTGCTGCGCGGGCTTGCCGCCGGCGTAGTCGACCATCCCGGTCCAGAAGGTGCCGGCGCCGACGCCGGCGGGCATCAGGTCCGAGCCGTCGAAGCGGAAGGTGGTGGCGTCGAGCAGGATGCCGCCCATCTTCTTCAGCGTCGGGTCGCCGTAGAGCTCGGTGTCGACCGTCTTGAGCGGCGTCAGGAACCCGGTCTGCGCCATCCACAACTCGTGCGCGATCGGGGTTTCGAGGAAGGCGATGAAGGCGCGGGCGGCCGGGGTGTCCTTGGTGATGAACGCGAGCGTTCCGGCGCCCAGCACCGGATTGCCGAGATCCTTGTCGGCGTAGGACGGGAAGTAGAAGAAATCGGCGTCGACCCCGAGTTCCGTGCCCTCCGGGAAGAACGACGGAATGAACGACGCCTGCTTGTGCATGTAGCACTGCGGCGGCGAGGAGAAGAGGCCCTTCGGGCTGTCGCGGAAATCCGTCGAGGCGACCGCGCCGGCCCCGCCCGCCACATAGTCGTCGTTGCGGGCGAAGGCGCCGAATTCCTCGATCGCGGCGACGACGCGCTCGTCGTTGAACGGGACCTCGTTGGTGGTCCACTGGTCGTAGACCTCGGGCGGCTGCGTGCGCAGCATCATGTCCTCGACCCAGTCGGTCGCCGGCCAGCCGGTCGCGCCGCCGGAGCCGAGCCCGATGCACCAGGGCGTGCCGCCGTCGGCGACGATCTGGTCCATCAACGCCTTGAGTTCCTCCATCGTGGTCGGGACCTCGTAGCCCGCGTCCTCGAAGTTGTCGGGCACGAACCAGACCAGCGACTTCACGTCGATCTTGTAGGGGAAGGCGTAGAGGCGGTCGGTTCCGTCCGGCCCGGTGAAGGTGCCGAGCTTCACCCAGCTGTCGCCGGCGGCGTAGTTCTCGGCCAGCCAGGCGGCGGCCTCGTCGCCGAGCGGCGTCACGAAGCCCTTGGAGACGAGGTTCTGGATCAGCCCCGGCTGCGGCAGGATCGCGACGTCGGGCGGGCTGCCGGCCTCGGTGTCGATGACGATCTGCTGTTCGTAGGATTCCGACGAGGCGTATCTGATCTGCGCGCCGGTCGCCGCCGCGAAATAGGCGAGCACGCTCTCGACCAGCTCCTGGTCGTCGCCGCGCCACGGGCCGAACAGGTTCAGCGTCTGACCCGACAGGTCGTGGGCCGCCTCGAACTCCTCGTAGCTGGCCCAGTTGAACCCGCCCTCGCCCGGCGGGAACTTCAGATCCTGCGCCGACGCCGCCCCCGCCGCAACGGCGATCGCCGCGGCCCCGAGCCAGAGCGATGCTCTCATGCTGTGTCCTCCCAGTTGACGGGCC
>CAYTMB010000236.1:2044-4363 GCA_964438465.1 uncultured Rhodovulum sp.
GCGGCTTGCGGCTACAGTCAAAGCGCTTTGAAAAGAACCGACGCCGCATGAAGCTCAAGGAGCTGTCCCGACTTCTCGACCTGTCGGCCACGACCGTGAGCCGCGCCCTCAACGGCTACCCGGAAGTGAACGCCGAGACCCGCGCCCGCGTGCTGGCGGCGGCGCGCCGGCATGGCTACGTCCCGAATCAGATGGCCCGGCGGCTGGCCACCGGACGGGCGATGGCGATCGGCCATGTCGTGCCGCTCGCGCTCCAGCAGACCATCACCCCGCTGTTCGCGGAATTCATGCACGGCGCCGGCGAGACCTATTCGGCCGCCGGCTACGACATGGTGCTGTCGATCGTGCCGGAGGCCGGCGAGGCCGCGGCCTACGAGGCGATGGCGCGGCATCGCAAGGTGGACGGCGTGGTCGTGCATGGCCCGCTGCGCCGCGACCCGCGCATCGACCTGCTCGACCGGCTCGGATTGCCCTTCCTCGTCCACGGCCGCGACGAGCGGCCCGAGGACGGCTACGCCTGGCTCGACATCAACAACCGGCGCGCCTTCCTGCGGGCGACCGAGCTGCTGCTCGACCTCGGCCATCGCCGGATCGCGCTCTTGAACGGCGTCGAGGCGGAGAACTTCGCCTGGCGGCGGCGGCGCGGCTATCTCGACGCGCTGGAGGCGCGCGGGGTCGCGCCCGACCCGGCGCTGATGCGGTCGGGCGCGATGAGCGAGCCCTACGGCCACGCGGCGGTGCTCGAGATGATGGCGCGGCCCGATCCGCCGACGGCGTTCCTCGTCTCGGCGATCACCATCGGGCTCGGGGCGCTGCGGGCGGTGCGCGAACTCGGGCTGGCGCCGGGGCGCGACGTCTCGATCGTCACCCATGACGACGACCTGTCGTTCCTGCCCAACGCCGGCGCGACGCCGCTGTTCACCGCGACGCGCTCGTCGATCCGGGCCGCGGGACGGCGCTCGGCCGAGATGCTGATCGGGTTGATCGACGATCCCGACGGCGCGCCGCGGCGCGAATTGTGGGAAGTGGAGCTTGTGGTCGGCAATTCGACCGGCCCGAACCTGAAGGAGGCGCGCGCGTGACCGGCGACCTGAAGTTCGGCTTTCGCCGGGGCGACTTCCCGCAAGACTTCGTGTTCGGCGCGGCGACGGCGGCCTATCAGATCGAGGGGTCGCGGTTCGGCGGGGCCGGGCCGTGCCACTGGGACACCTTCGCGGCGACGCCGGGCAACGTGGTGCGCGCCGAGGACGGATCGACCGCCTGCGACCACTATCACCGCTGGGAGGGCGATCTCGACCTGATGCGCGACGCGGGTCTCGACGCCTACCGGTTCTCGATGTCCTGGGCGCGGGTGATGCCGGAGGGGCGCGGCGCGCCGAACCCGGAGGGGCTCGACTTCTACGACCGGCTGGTCGACGGCATGCTGGCGCGCGGGCTGCAGCCCTGGGCGACGCTGTACCACTGGGAGCTGCCGGTTCCGCTGGCCGACCTCGGCGGCTGGCGCAACCGCGACGTCGCGGGCTGGTTCGCCGATTACGTCGCGGTGATCATGGGCCGGGTCGGCGACCGCATCCATGCCACGGCGACGGTCAACGAGCCCTGGTGCGTGGCCTGGCTCAGCCATTTCCTCGGGCATCACGCGCCCGGGCTGCGCGACATCCGCGCGGCGGCGCGGGCGATGCATCATGTGCTGCTGGCGCACGGGCGGGCGATCGAGACGATGCGCGGGATGGGGATCGGCAACCTCGGCTGCGTGATGAACTTCGAATATGCGGCGCCGGCCGACGAAAGCCCCGAGGCGGCGCGGGCGGCGGCGACCCAGGACGCGATCTACAACCGCTGGTTCGTCGGCGGCGCCTTCGCCGGGCGCTATCCGGAGGAAGCGCTGGCCGGGCTGGAGCCGCATCTGCCGGAGGGCTGGCGCGACGACTTCGCCACGATCGGAGCGTCGGTCGACTGGCTGGGGGTCAACTACTACACCCGCAAGCTGATCGGCCCCGATCCGGACAGCCCCTGGCCGGGGCTGCGCGAGGTCGCGGGGCCGCTGCCCAAGACCGACATGGGCTGGGAGATCCATCCCGAGGGGCTGGAGCATTTCCTGACCTGGCTGCACGAGACCGCGGCGCCGGGCCTGCCGATCTACGTCACCGAGAACGGCATGGCCGACGGCGCGCCGCGCGACGACGCCGGGCGGATCGCCTATCTGGAGGGCCATCTCGCCGCCGCCCGGCGGGCGATGGCGAAGGGCGCGCCGGTGAAGGGCTATTTCGTCTGGTCGCTGCTCGACAACTACGAATGGGCGCTCGGCTACGCCAAGCG
>CAYTMB010000237.1:0-4352 GCA_964438465.1 uncultured Rhodovulum sp.
TTCGGCGGCGGGCTGGAGCTGGCCGCGGCCTGCGACATCCGGGTGATCGCGCCGAAGGCGACGCTGGCGCTGCCCGAGGCGGGCGTCGGGATCGTGCCGGGCTGGTCGGGCACGCAAAGGGTGGCGCGGCTGTTCCCCGAGCCGGCGCTGCGCGAGATGGCGCTGTTCGGGCGGCGGCTGTCGGCGGAGCGCGCGCTGGCGCTCGGCTTCGTCGCGGAGATCGCTGAGGACCCGCGCGCCGCCGCGCGGGAGATCGCCGGGAAGGCCGCGACGCTGTCGCCGCGCGCGGTCGAGGTGGCGAAATACATGATCCAGGCCGGCGCCGGCGAGGATCGCGGCGCGCTGATCGAGGCGCTCGGGGCCGGGATGATCGCGGCGAGCGAGGACCGCGCCGAGGGCGTCGGCGCCTTCCAGGCCAAGCGCAAACCAGAATTTCCGGGAAGGTAGGACGTGACCCGGGTGGCGCTCATCACTGGCGGGCAGCAGGGCATCGGTCTGGGGATCGCCGCCGCGCTGGCCGGCGCCGGCTTCGCGGTCGCGCTGGCGGCGGAGGTCGATCCCGGAGCGGAGGCGGTGACGGAGGCGCTGGCGGCGCTGGGCGGCGATGCGCGCTACTTCCGGCACGACCTGCGCGACGTCGCGGGGGCGGCGGGGCTGATGGACCGGGTCGAGGCGGCGCTGGGGCCGGTGACGACGCTGGTCTCCAACGCCGGCGTGCCCGCGAAGGTGCGCGGCGACATGCTCGACCTCGCGCCGGAGAACTTCGACTTCGTGATGGACGTGAACCTGCGCGGCGGCTTTTTCCTCGCGCAGGAGGCGGCGCGGCGGATGCTGGCGGCGCCGGCCGGGCCGTACCGGTCGATGGTGTTCGTGACCTCGGTCAGCGCGGCGATGGTCTCGGTCGAGCGGGCGGAATACTGCATCTCGAAGGCGGGCGCGGCGATGATGGCGGCGCTGTTCGCGGTGCGGCTGGCCCCGCACGGCGTCGGGGTGTTCGAGCTGCGGCCCGGGATCGTCGCGACCGGGATGACCGCCGGGGTGCGCGAGAAGTACGACGCGCGGATCGGGGACGGGCTGGTGCCGGCCGCGCGCTGGGGCGCGCCGGGCGACATCGGCGCGGCGGTGCTGCCGCTGGTGCGCGGCGAGATGGCCTTCGCCACCGGGGCGGTGATCCCGCTCGACGGCGGGCTGTCGATCCCGCGGCTATGAGGAGCGGGATGGGATACGATTTCATCGTCGTCGGCGGCGGCTCGGCGGGTTCGGTGCTGGCGGCGCGGCTGTCGGAGGACCCGGCGGTGCGGGTGCTGCTGCTCGAGGCGGGCGGCAGCGACCGGCATCCGCTCTACCACCTGCCGGCGGGCTTCGCGAAGATGACCAAGGGCATCGGTTCCTGGGGCTGGAGCACCGTGCCGCAGCGGCACATGAACGGCATGGTGATCCGCTACACCCAGGCGAAGGTGATCGGCGGCGGCTCGGCGATCAACGCGCAGATCTACACGCGGGGCAATGCGCTCGACTACGACGAGTGGCGGCAGATGGGCTGCGCCGGCTGGTCCTACGAGGACGTGCTGCCGTATTTCCGCAAGGCCGAGGACAACGACAGCTTTGAGGATCGCTACCACGGCAAGGGCGGGCCGCTCGGGGTGTCGCAGCCGCGCGCGCCGCTGCCGATCTGCGAGGCGTATTTCGCCGCCGCCGCGGAGCTGGGCATCCCGCGCAACCACGACATGACCGGGGCGTCGCAGGACGGCGTCGGCTACTACCAGCTGACGCAGCGGAACGCGCGGCGGTCCTCTGCGGCGATGGCCTATCTGGCGCCGAACCGGGGGCGCAGGAACCTGACGGTCACGACCGGGGCGCAGGTGCGGCGGATCGTGGTGGAGAACGGCCGCGCCACCGGGGTCGAGCTGGCGGACGGGCGGCGGATCGCGGCGGGGCGGGAGGTGATCCTGTCGTCGGGGGCGATCGGCTCGCCGCGGCTGCTGATGCTGTCGGGGATCGGGCCGGCGGAGCATCTGGCCGAGGTCGGAGTCGCGCCGGTGTTCGACCAGCCGGGGGTGGGGGCGAACTTCCAGGACCATCTCGACCTCTACACCATCAGCGAGGTCAGCGGGCCGCATTCCTACGACCGCTACGCCAAGCTGCACTGGTCGGCGCTGGCGGCGGTGCAGTATCTGCTGACCCGGCGCGGGCCGGTGGCGTCGAGCCTGTTCGAGACCGGCGGGTTCTGGTACGCTGACAGGGACGCGCGCTCGCCGGACATCCAGCTGCATCTCGGGCTCGGCACCGGGATCGAGGCCGGGGTGGCGGCGATGCCGAACGGCGGGGTGACGCTGAACGCCTGCTACCTGCGGCCGCGGTCGCGCGGCGCGGTGCGGCTGGCGAGCGCCGATCCGGCGGCGGCGCCGCTGATCGACCCGAACTACTGGCAGGACCCGCGCGACCGGGAGATGTCGATCCGCGGCCTGAAGCTGGCGCAGGAGATCCTGCGGCAGGCGCCGCTGAAGCCCTTCATCCTCGCCGAGCGGCTGCCGGGGCCGGAGGTGCGCACGGATGCGGAATATGCGGAGTTCATCTGCCGCAACTCCAAGACCTCGCACCATGCCGCCGGCACCTGCCGGATGGGCGCGGACGCCGGGGCGGTGGTCGACGTGCGGCTGCGGTTCAACGGGATCGAGCGGCTGCGGGTGGTGGACGCCTCGATCATGCCGACGGTGGTGTCGTCCAACACCAACGCGCCGACGATCATGATCGCGGAGAAGGCCGCGGACATGATCAGGGCCGACGCGGGAATCTAGCCCGGGCGGCTTCCAATTCCCCGGCGAAGTCAGCCACTATGCCGGCGACGGACGAGGAGAGCGGCGATGGACGGACGGCGGGCGGGGCGGCGGCGGGGGATGCGCGCATGAGCGGGATCGCCGATCCGGCGGGGTTCCTGCGCGGGCTGTTCGACCGCGCGGTGGAGGTCGCCGACCCGATGCGCTGCGTGCCGGCGGCGCTGCCGCCGCGGCCCGCGGGGCGGGTGGTGGTGGTCGGGGCCGGCAAGGCCTCGGCGCGGATGGCCGAGGCGGTCGAGGCGGCCTGGGGCCCCTGCGAGGGGCTGGTGATCACGCGGGACGGCTATGCGCGGCCGTGCAGGGGCATCGAGATCGTCGAGGCGTCGCATCCGGTTCCCGATGCGCGCGGGCTGGCGGCGACGGCGCGGATGCTGGCGCTGCTGGAGGGACTGGGGAGCGGCGATTTCGTGCTGGCGCTGATCTCGGGCGGCGGCTCGGCGCTGCTGGTGCAGCCGGCGGGCGCGATCACGCTCGACGAGAAGCGGGCGGTGAACGACGCGCTGCTCGCGTCGGGGGCGCCGATCACCGCGATGAACACGCTGCGCAAGCATCTGTCGCGGGTGAAGGGCGGCCAGCTCGCGGCGGCGGCCTGGCCGGCGCGGATGCTGACGCTGATCGTCTCGGACGTGCCGGGCGACGATCCGGCCTTCATCGCCTCCGGGCCGACCGTGGGCGACGGCACCACGCCCGCCGACGCCCGCGCGATCCTGCGGCGATACGGCATCGCCGCGCCCGCTTCGGTGGAGGCGGCGCTGGCCGGGGCGAGCGGGGTTCTGGCGGAGGATGACGAAAAGCTCGGGCGGACGGAGAACCGGGTGATCTCGGCGCCGGCGCAGTCGCTCGCGGCGGCGGCGCGGCGCGCCGAAGCCGCGGGCTGCGCGGTGCGCATCCTCGGCGACGCGATCGAGGGCGAGGCGCGGGAGGTGGCGGCGGCGCAGGCGAAGCTGGCGCGCGAGATCCGGGCGGGGCTGGCGCCGGGCGATGCGCCGGCGCTGCTGCTGTCGGGCGGCGAATGCACGGTGACGCGGCGCGGCGACGGCAGCGGCGGGCCGAACGCGGAGTTCGCGCTGGCGCTGGCCGTGGCGCTGGACGGAGCGGCGGGCGTCTGGGGCGTCGCCTGCGACACCGACGGGGTGGACGGCGCCGCCGAGGTGGCGGGCGCGACCGTCGACCCGGACAGCCTCGCGCGGGCGCGCGCCCAGGGCCTCGATCCGGCCGCGGCGCTGGCGCGCAACGACAGCCACGGGTTCTTCGCGGCGCTGGGCGATCAGGTGGTGACCGGTCCGACCCTGACCAACGTCAACGACTTTCGCGCGATCCTGATCGCCGCGGACCAGCGCGGAGGCACAGCCGGCGGCGCCGGCTCGTCCTGATACGAACTCCGCTCGATCGCCTCGGGGCGTGTCCCTTCGAGCGATATGCGCCCCGGATCGCATCAGCGGGGCATTGCCCCGCGCGATCCGGTCGCCCGGAGCGCGCGAGCGCGGAGGGCGAGGGGCGCCACGCATCACCGTC
>CAYTMB010000238.1:0-1339 GCA_964438465.1 uncultured Rhodovulum sp.
GGAGGTCCGCCTCCTTGCGAGGGCACATTGTCGGGGCCGCGCGCCGCGATCAGGGCGGCGTGACAAGGTCCATCTCGGGGACCTCGGACCCGATGATGAGCCGCGCGCTGGTGGCGGAGCGGATCGCCTCCAGGGTCACGCCCGGCCCGCGCTCGCGCAGGACGAGCCCTTCGTCGGTCGGCTCGATCACCGCCATCTCGGTGACCACGAGATCCACGCGGCGCGCGCCGGTCAGCGGCAGGGTGCACTCCGGCACGATCTTCGGCGCGCCCTTGGCCGTGTGGAACATCGCGACGATCACCCGCTTGGCGCCGGCGACGAGGTCCATGGCGCCGCCCATGCCCGGTACCATCTTGCCCGGCACCATCCAGTTGGCGAGGTAGCCGCGCTCGTCGACCTGCAACCCGCCGAGCACGGTCATGTCGAGGTGGCCGCCGCGAATCAGCCCGAAACTCATGGCGCTATCGAAGGAAGCGGCACCCGGCACCGCTGTGGCGAAGGCGCCTCCGGCGTCGGTGAGCTGTGCCTCCTCCATGCCCTCCGGCGGGCGCGCGCCGACGCCGATCACGCCGTTCTCGGCCTGGAAGAACACGTCGGAGTCGGCCGGCAGGTAGTTGGCGACAAGGCTCGGCAGGCCGATTCCGAGATTGACGAGCATCCGCGGACGAATCGCGCGCGCGACGCGACGCGCGATCACCTCCTTCGGGTCGACTGTCGCCATCACGCGGCCCTCTCCAGCAGGTAGTCGACAAGGGCGCCCGGCGTCTTGACCGCGTCCGGCGAGATCATCCCAACCGGGACGATATGCTCGGGCTCCGCGATGACGACTTCGGCCGCCAATGCCATGACCGGATTGAAATTGTGTGCCGTCAGCACGTAGGCGAGGTTTCCGACGTAGTCAGCATGGTGGCAGGCGATCAAGGCGAAATCGCCCCTGATCGGCTTTTCGACGAGGAAGCGATGGCCGTCGACCTCGATCGACTGCTTGCCCTCCTCGACGAGGGTGCCGATGCCGGTCGCGGTGAGCACGCCGCCGAGGCCGACGCCGCCGGCGCGAATGCGCTCGACCAGCGTACCCTGCGGCACGAGTTCGACCGCGAGCTGGCCGGCCATCATCCGCTGCTGCGCCACCGGATTGAGACCGATGTGCGAGACGATCGCGCGCGTGACCTGCCCCGAGACGACGAGCTTGCCGACGCCGCGCTCCGGCGTGCAGAGGTCGTTGCAGACGACCGTCAGGCCACCGGTTCCCCGCGCGAGGATCGCGTCGATCAGCCGATGCGGCGAACCGACGCCCATGAAGCCGCCCACCAGGATCGTCGCCCCCTCCGGGATCAAC
>CAYTMB010000238.1:1439-4330 GCA_964438465.1 uncultured Rhodovulum sp.
CGATCAGCAGCTGCAATCCGGCGATCTCATCGAAGTCGGAGATACGGCCACGTACCGCCGAACGGTGACCGAAGCGGACGTCGCGCTGTTTTCCGGGGCCACGGGGGATACCAACCCGTACCATTTCGACGAGATGTACGCCGCCAGAGGCATGTTCAAGAAGCGCATCGCCCACGGGATGCTTGTCACCGGCTACATCTCCACCGTCCTCGGGACGATCTTTCCCGGCCCCGGCACGATCTACCTGGGCCAGACCCTGGAATTTCGCGGCCCGGTGTTCATCGGCGACACCATCACCGCGGTCGTGGAGGTTCTTTCGATCAAGGAGACCAAGCCGATCCTTACGCTTCGCACCGACTGCATCAACCAGGACGGGAAGACCGTTGTCGCGGGGCAGGCCGTGGTCCTCATCGAATACGTGCCGATGGAGCCAGGGATTCAGGGGGGCTGACACGGGGCCCCAGCAGGCATCGCCCGAGGGACGCGAGGAAGCGGCATCGGGTCCCCGCGCGTGGCCCGCGTGAGGGCGCGGGACTTCGTTGTCCTGATTGCCCTCGCCGGCTGTGTGGGCGCGCCACCCATTGAGCGGCAAGTCATCGTCTCCGGCGCGGGGTTCCCGACGGTGAGCGAGGCCGACCTTGGGGTCCGGGCGTTCGCCGTGGATGCGGCGGGTCGGCGTCGGGAAGTCATCGGCGCGCACTGCGACGTCTCTTCAGAGCTGTATTCGACCCGGCTCACGACACCGGCGCGGCTTGTTGTCCCGAATCTCGGCTCGCGCTCGCCAGTGCTGAGGTTCGACTGCCGCGCCGATGGCCTCCGGGGCGAGGCGGAGAGCGCCGTCGCCATCCGCTGGCGGGCCCACCCCTTCGGGTACGGGGCGTATGGCTGGGACGGACCCTCGTATCCCGTGTCCGACTATCCGAACGTCTCGGTCCTGCTCCGGTAATGGCCATTGGCCGCAGCGCGGATCAGGCTGCGAGCGAGTCGAGAAAGCTGGAGAAGGCGGCTTCGACAAGGGCCGCCTTCTCGGCGATCACGACCTCACGGTCGGACAGGCTCACGCCGGCGAAGCCGTCCTTGAGCAGCCGGATCTGGGTCTGCAGAAGCCGGCCGTTTTCCTGCTCGATGCGCAGGAGCGCGACCGCGAACGGATTCGCCGGGATCTCCCCGGGGGGGAGAATCGGTGCCAGCCGGACCGTCGCGAGCAGCGCGTGGCCGAAGGCGAGCGCCGCAAGTCCGATGCCCTCGCCTTGGGTCGCCCCCCCGCTCCAGCCGAGGCGGACGCATTCGGCATAGAGCGGCGCCGTCAGCTGCGCGCTCAGCATGTAGACCATCGGATCGGGCGTCCAGCGCGTCACCCGCATGAGCAGTGCCAGCGCTTCCGCTTCGCGGAACAGTTGGGTGTTGATCGCCTGCCACGCGAATGTGGTAGCGGGCGCCGCGCTCGCGAGCGAGAGGAACGGCAGGTTGACCGCCTTGCTCGCACTGACGAAGAGGGCGATCCGGGTCTCCATCTCGGGCGTCAGGCCCCGCGAGGCGATGGTGGCGCGGATGCGGTCGTACTGCTCAAGATGCATGGCGGGCCTTCCGCGCCCGCGGCGCCCGGCGGGTCGCCGCGGCCGCGGGCTTGGTACGCGTCGGCAACTCGGTCGCGACCGGCATCGGGATGGCGCGCATGTGGTCGCCCGCGCAGGGAAACCAGGGCTCCGGCGCAGAGGGGTCGTCCGCAGCGATCCAGACCGACTGGTCGCCGGGCCAGGTGCCCGCCCGGACGTGATCCAGGAAAGCGCCGATCAGCCGCATGGTCACCGCCGGGTGTTCGAGGGTGTAGGCGTGATAGGCGTGCTGGACGATCACGAGGCGCGAGTGCTTGATCCCCTTGCGCAGGACTTCATGGCACTTGCGTGGCGTGAAGAAGTCGTACTCGCCGTTGAGGATCAGCGTCGGGCAGGTGATGCGGGGCAGCCGGTCGGTGATCGGCTCGAACTCGTTGACGGACTCCATCAGGTTCTGCAGCGCGTAGAGGTCGTTGATCGCGTAGCCGCGCCGCATCATCTCGGGCATTGCGTCCTTGTTCGCCACGAGCCATTCGTCGCTCATGTTCATCGGCATGAGCCAGCGCTGCAGCGAAGGCAGCCCCACTTCGACCAGCGCCTCGAAAAGGCCGCAGCCCATGAGATAGAGTTGCGGCGGCATCTCCGCGAAGCAGCTCATGGCCGTGAGGCTGGCGCAGCGCTCGGGCCGCTCGCAGGCGAACTGCACCGCCACCGTGCCGCCGTAGGAGATTCCGGCGACATGAGCGGACTCCACGCCGAGATGGTCGAGAATCCCCTCCAGCGTGCGCCAGTGGTCCTCGAACCGCACCCCGAGCGCGGGCTTGTCCGATTGCCCCTGGCCGAGCATGTCGAAGCGGAGAACCCGGAAGCCGGCGCCGGTGAGATGCCGCGAATAGGACTCCCAGAGGCTCGAGTACTGCGTCAATCCGTTGACGAAGGCGAACAGGGGCGCGCCAGACGGCCCGTCCAGGGTAAAGCGGACCGTATGACGGCCGATCAGCGCGTCCGACATTCCCTGATCCCCCTCGCGCTCGGTCGCAGTCTTTCGTCGGCCTCGCTTCCCCGCACTGATCTGAATCAATGTCGCGTACCGATAGCCTATGATAAAGGTGATTCGCAGGGAAGTTGCAATGACGCTCGGCGCTGGAAAGGCGCCAGCGCGCGAGGGAGGGGATATGGTTTTGGCCACAAGGCGCGCTTGGCGCGTGTTTCTTTCCGGTTCTTGCAGCGTAGCATTGGCGGCGGGCTTGTCGTCGGGGGCCGCGGTCGCCCAGGACGATGCGCGGATCGCCGCGCTCGAGGCGCAGGTTCAGGCGCTCATGCGGGAAATCCAGG
>CAYTMB010000239.1:0-4318 GCA_964438465.1 uncultured Rhodovulum sp.
TGGGCTGGCGCGGTGACGCGCCTGCCAGGGGCAGGCAGGCGCGCACCGATTTGTCACGGGACAAATCGGTGAAGCGAATGCGGCCACCGCGCGCTCCAGCCGCATCCAGGTCCGGGCTGACTCCGGGGCGATCAACCCGGCGCCCACCTCAATAGTCCGTCGGCGAGCCGCCCTCGCGCTTGCGCCGGGCGACGAAGCTGGCCAGTTCCTCGTGGACGCCCGCATCCATCGGCGGGGCCTCGTAATCGGCGAGGATCGCCTTCCAGGTCCGGTTCGCCCGCTCCTCGGTCCAGGCCCCACCGGCCTCGGACCAGGCCTCGTAGTTGCGCCAGTCGCTGAGGAAGGGCGCGTAGAACGCCTCGGCGTAGCGGCTCTGGGTATGGGTCGCGCCGAAGAAATGCCCCTGCGAGCCGACCTCGGCGATGGCGTCGAAGGCCAGCGATTCCGGCGAGGCGTCGGTCAGCGCCGGCTCGAAATAGCGCTGGATCTGCTGGAGAACCTCGCAGTCCATCACGAACTTCTCGTAGGAGGCGATCAGCCCGCCCTCGAGCCAGCCGGCGGCGTGGTAGACGAGGTTCACCCCCGACTGCACCGCCGACCACAGGCTGTTCATGCTCTCCCACATCGCCTGGGCGTCCGGGGCGTTGGAGGCGCAGGCGTTGGAGGCGCGCAGCGGCAGGCCGTAGAACCGCGCCATCTGCCCGGTCATCTGGGTGGCGCGCATGTATTCCGGGGTGCCGAAGGCCGGCGCGCCCGAGCGCATGTCGACGTTCGAGGTGAAGGCGCCGATCATGCAGGGCGTTCCGGGGTTGATGATCTGCAAGAGCACGATCGCCGCCAGCGCCTCGGCCACCGACTGCGCCACCGCGCCGGCCATCGTCACCGGGGCCATCGCGCCGGCAAGGGTGAAGGGGGTGACGATCACCGGCTGGCCGCGGCGGGCGAAGCGCATGGCGCCGTCGAGCATCGGCCAGTCATGTTTCAACGGCGAGGACGAGTTGATGTTGGTGAACAGCCGCGGCTCGGCGAAGAACGTCTCGGCGTCGAGCCCCGAGGCGATCCGCGCCATCTCCAGCACGTCCTCGACCCGCTCCGGCCCGAGCGAATAGGCGTGCACCACCTTGTCGGTCAGCGTCAGCTTCTCGTAGAGGCAGTCGAGATGGCGCACCGATGCGTGCACGTCCACCGGCTCGACCGGATAGCCGCCGGCGACATGGATGCAGTTGAAATACTGCGTCAGCTTCATGAAGTCGCGAAAGCTCTCCATCGAGCCGACCCGGCGGCCGCGGTCCATGTCCATGCAGTTCGGCGGCGAGGAGACGTTGACGAAGGCCATGTGGCGGTCGCCCATCCGCACCCGGCGCCCGGGGTTGCGCGGGGTGATGTCGAAGGCGCGCGGGGCGAGGCGGACCTGTTCCATCACGAAGGCGCGGTCCATGCGCACGTTGTCGCCCGAGACCGCGCAGCCGGCGGCCTTGAGGATGGCCTTCGCCTCCTCGTTGAGGAATTCGACGCCGATCTCCTCCAGCACCCGCATCGCGGTGGCGTGGACGGCGGCGACGCCCTCCCCGGTCAGCGGCTCGGTCGGGCGGTCGGTGTTGACCGGCAGCCGCCACGGCGACTGGGCGATGGCGTGCGCGGGCGCCGCGCCGCGGTTGCCGGCATGGCCGCCGGCGCGGCGCGGCTTGCGGTCGGTCATCGTGGACTCCCCCGGAATTGCGCGGCCACTCTGGACCGCGCGCCGGGGGCCGGCTAGCCCGTTTGCGACCGCCGCCCGCCGTTTCGCCCGGGCGCCGGCGCCCGGTCGGCCGGGCGCGCGCGGGCCTAGCGCAGCGCCGTCACCTCCTCGATCGCGACCCTGGTTCCGCCGTCGAGCACCAGCATCTGCGCGCCGTTCTCGATGCGGACCTCGGTCACCTTGGCGAAGATCTGCCCCGGTTGGGTCGCCAGCAGCGCCCCGCCCTCGTAGGCCTCGATCTCGAAGGCGTAGTCGCCGTGGGGCAGGCTGTCGCCGAGGGCGGTCCTGCCGTCCCAGCTCACCTGCTCGGCCTTCGGGTCGACGGGACGCCGCGCCACGACCTGGCCGAAGTCGTTCCTGACCACCAGCGTCGCGGCGTCGGCCTTGGGGTTCGGAACCGTCGCGATCTCGAGCGGCGCGCCGGTGAAGGCGGCTTTCGCCGGCGCGCGCACCTCCTTGCCGATCCAGGCCGCGAGCCCGGCCGAGGCGCCGCCGCCCAGCGCGCCGAGGATCGACTCCAGCCGGTCGTTGGTGCGGATCTGCTGCTCGACCCCGGAAAAGCTGGCGAGCTGGGCGACGAATTCGGTGGAATCGGTCGGCTTGAGCGGGTCCTGGTTGCGCAGCTGCGTCGTCAGCAGGGTCAGGTAGGTGTCGAAATCCGACGCGCCCGCGCCGGTCGCCGGAGTTCCCGCGGCGGCCTTCTTCGGCGTCGCGGTCTGGCTGGTCGGGACGATCTCCATGACGGGCTCCTGTCAGAGGCGGATGTCGAGGCCGCCGGCGGCGACCCGCTGCGGGGGCTCGCGCGCCGGCGCCGGCGCCGCGGCGGCGGCCGGGGCGACGTCCAGCCGCCGCTCGTCGGGGCGGGGGTCGCCGGGGGCGGCGTCGCCGCCGGCGGCGAAGTCGAGCGAGACGTTGGCGTAGCCGGCCTCGGTGAGGTCGCGCAGCAGCGTCTCGGCGTGGCGGCGCAGGAAATCCTGGGTCTCCGGGCGGTCGGCTGTCACCAGCGCCTGCATCCCGTGTTCGGTCGGGTTGAGCCGGATCTGCACGCGCCCGAGCTCCGGCGGGTCGAGCCGGATCTCGAGCTGCGGCCGGGTCGCCTGCAGGATGGCGACGGTGATCTGCGTCGCCACCTCCCGCGGCGCGGGCGCGGCCGTCGGCGCGCGGTCCGTCTGCGCCGCATCGGCCGCGACGGCCGACAGCCGCCAGGACTGCGCCCCGGGCGGCTGCAGCGCGAGATCGAACCCCGGCGGCGGCGCCGCGGCCGGGGGCCGGCTCTCGGCGGGCGGCCCGGCCGGCGGCGCGGCGCCCTGCGCGCGCGGCGTCGCCTCGGGCTCCGCGTCCGCCTCCGGCGCCGGCTCCCCGGCGGCGGCGTCGCCACCCTCCGCTCGGGCGGCGGGCGGCGGGGGTCGAAGCGCGGCGACGGCGGGCGCGGCCGCCGGCGGTGGGGCTGGCCGCGCGGCGTCCGTCGCCGGCGCCGCTTCCGCCGTGGCGTCCGGCTCCGCGGCGGCGGCGTCCGCGGGATCGGCCGCCGACAGCGCGAGCGCTGCGGCGAGAAGCGGGGCGGCGGCAGGGGACGCGGGGGGCGCGGCTTCGAGAAGCGCGGCGGGATCCGGCTCGAGCGTCTCCGCATCGGGCCCTGCCCCGGACTCGGGCTCGACGAAGCTCTCGAACGCGCGCTCCGGCGCCGGTCCCGCGGCGGAGCGCGCGGCGCCGCGCGCGGGGGCCGGCGGAGGGGCGGAGAGGTCCGGACTGATCATGCGCGCTCCGACGGCGGGGGCTGGCCCGCTGTCTCGCGCGAAAGCCTTACGATTTATTTACCGCGCCCGCCGATACCCCGGGCATGGAGCTGCCCCCGATCACGCCGAAACCGGCCCCGCTGCAGAAGCCCCGCCCCGGCGCGGAGGCGGCCGAGGCGGTCGAGCGCAAGACCGCGCAGGCCTTCGAGGCGGCGTTCCTCGCCGAGATGCTCAAGCACACCGGCATCAACGCCACGCCCGCGACCGGCGGCGGCGGCGCGGGCGAGGAGGCCTTCGCGAGCTTCCTGACCGGGGAATACGCCCGGCTGCTCGCCGGGCGCGGCGGGGTCGGGCTCGCGGAACAGATCTTCAACGCCATCCACCAGAAGGGGTCCGGCACATGATCGCATCGCTCATCTCGTCGGCGCGCCTCGAGCGCGTGCTGCGGCTGCTCGACCAGGAGCGCAAGGTTCTCCTGAACGGGCCGCTGACCGAACTGCCGGCGCTGGTCGAGAAGCGCGAGGCGCTGCTGGCCGAGCTCGTCGCCGAGGAGCGCGGCCTGCCCGAGGCGTTCCTGACCGCGGTCCGCGCGCGCGCCGCGCGCAACGGCCGGCTGATCCGCGCCAGCCTCGCCGGGGTGAAATCCGCCGCGGCGCAGATCGCCGGGATCGACGCCGCCCGCGACAGCCTGCGGACCTATTCGGCCGAAGGCGCCCCGGTCGAGGTCGCCCGGCCGCGCGTCACCCGCGACAAGCGCGCCTGAGCGGCAAGCAAAAACCCCGGCCGGGCGTTCGGCCCGGCCGGGGTTCTGTCGCAGTTCTGTCGCAGGCGTCGCCGCGGCTCA
>CAYTMB010000240.1:0-4288 GCA_964438465.1 uncultured Rhodovulum sp.
GCGAGCATCGCGGATTTCGCCTCGGCGATGCGGGTGCGCTCCTCGGCGGCGCGGACCTTGTCCTCGAGCGCCGCGAAGCGGTCCTCGAGCGCGGTCATGTTGTCGGCGAGCATCAGGCCGGCGAGCAGCAGCATGCGCTTCTCGGTGGAGCGGCCGATGGCGTCGGTGACGCGGTTCGCCTCGGTGTCGAGCAGCTGGGCGGCGCGGGCCAGCGAGGGCTCCTGGCCGGGCTCGCAGGCGACCTCGAAGACGCGGCCGCCGATCTCGATCGTCAGTTCGGGCATGTCAGACCTCCTCGATCAGCGGCTTGAGCTGGGCGATCAGCTCGTCGAGCGCCGCCACGTCCTTGTCGCGCTTGGCGCGCAGCCGCTCGAGTTCCTCCCCGAGGGCGGCGTTCTCGGCCTCGAGCGTCGCGATGCGATCCTGCAGCGCCCCGGCGTCCGGGTCCGGCGCGGCGGCGTCGCGGGCGTCGAGGGCGGCGCGCAGGCGCGCGATCGCCGAGGCAATCCGGGCGTCGAGTCGGTCGGTCTGGGTCATCGCTGGCGCTCTCCGCTTGGTCGCGACCGTTTTATGCAGGCGTCCGACACATTGCAATCGCTCGCGGCGGCGGCGGCGCAGGGTCGTGGCCCGCGGCGAAACCGGGACAAAACCGCCTTGACCCTTTGGGCGGGGCCGTTAATGGTGCGGCAGTTTTCGACCCTGCCCGATGCTGGCCGGGACGCGACGCAGAAAGGCCAGCCCGTGAACATTCCAGAACTCCGTCAGCGCCATCCCGAACACTGGCGGCGCGCCGCGGCGCTGCGCGTGCTGGCGATGGACGCGGTCGAGGCGGCGAAGTCCGGCCACCCCGGCATGCCGATGGGCATGGCGGACGTGGCGACGGTGCTGTTCGAGCGGCATCTCAAGTTCGACGCGGCCAACCCGGAATGGCCGGACCGCGACCGCTTCGTGCTGTCGGCCGGGCATGGCTCGATGCTGCTCTACGGCCTGCTGCACCTGACCGGCTACAACGGCATGACGCTGGACGAGCTGCGGCGGTTCCGCCAGCTCGGCTCGAAGACCGAGGGCCATCCGGAATACCGGCCCGGCTCGGGGATCGAGACCACCACCGGCCCGCTGGGCCAGGGGCTGGCCACCGCCGTCGGCATGGCGATCGCCGAGGAGAGCATGGCCGCGCGCTTCGGGCGCAAGGTCGTCGATCACCGCACCTGGGTCATCGCCGGCGACGGCTGCCTGATGGAGGGGATCAGCCACGAGGCGATCGGGCTCGCCGGCATGCAGCAGCTCTACCGTCTGACCGTGCTGTGGGACGACAACGGCATCTCGATCGACGGCAAGGTGACGCTGAGCGACGTCACCGACCAGATGGCGCGCTTCGCGGCGGCGGGCTGGTCGGTGCATGCCTGCGACGGCCACGACCCCGAGGACATCGACCGGGCGCTGCGCGAGGCGATGGCGAGCCCCCTGCCCGCCTTCGTCGCCTGCAAGACCCATATCGGCTTCGGCGCCCCGACCAAGCAGGACACCAAGGCGGCGCATGGCTCGCCGCTGGGCGCCGAGGAGATCGCGAAGGTCCGCGAGATCTACGGCTGGCCCTATCCGCCGTTCGAGATCCCCGACGACGTGCGCGAGGCCTGGGCGGTGACCGGCGCGCGCGGGCGCCAGGCGCGGACGGACTGGACCGAGCGGCTGGCGAAGCTGCCGGCCGCCAAGCGCGCCGAGTTCGAGCGGGTGATCGCGGGGACGCCGCCGCGCAAGCTGGTCTCGGCGCTGACCGCCTATCGCAAGGAGCAGTCGGCCGCCGCGCCCAAGGTCGCCACGCGCAAGGCCTCCGAGATGGCGCTCGAGGTGGTGAACGCGGTGACGCCCGAGACGCTGGGCGGCTCGGCGGATCTGACCGGATCGAACAACACCCTGACCAAGGGGCTGGGCGTGTTCGCGCCGGGCGACCGGGCCGGGCGGTACCTGCACTACGGCATCCGCGAGCACGGCATGGCCGCCGCGATGAACGGGCTGGCGCTGCACGGCGGCGTGATCGCCTACGGCGGCACGTTCCTGGTGTTCGCCGACTACGCCCGCGGCGCGATCCGGCTGGGCGCCCTGATGGGCGCGCCGGTGGTCTATGTGCTGACCCACGATTCGATCGGGCTGGGCGAGGACGGCCCGACGCACCAGCCGGTCGAGCATCTGGCGAGCCTGCGCGCGATGCCGAACCTCAACGTGTTCCGCCCCGCGGACGTGGTCGAGACCGCGGAAGCCTGGGAGCTGGCGCTGACCACGCGCGACCGGCCCTCGGTGCTGGCGCTGACCCGGCAGAACCTCGCCACCCTGCGCACCGCGCACAGCCGGGCGAACCTGAGCGCGCGCGGGGCCTATGTGCTGGCCGACGCCGAGGGGCGGCGCCGCGCGGTGCTGATGGCCACCGGCTCGGAGGTCGAGATCGCGATGGCGGCGCGCGAGCTGCTGCAGGCGAAGGGGATCGGGACGCGGGTGGTGTCGATGCCCTGCTGGGAGCTGTTCGAGGCGCAGGACGACAAGTACCGCCGCAGCGTGCTGCCCAGGGGGCCGGTGCGGGTCGCGGTCGAGGCGGCGGCGCGTTTCGGCTGGGACCGCTGGCTGGCGGGCGAGCAGGGCGACATGCGCAAGGCCGGCTTCGTCGGCATGGAGGGTTTCGGCGCCTCGGGGCCGATCGAGGCGCTGTATCCGCATTTCGGCATCACCGCCGAAGCCGTGGCGGCGAAGGCCGAGAGCCTGCTCTAGGGAGGTCGGCGGATGGCCTGGAAGACGCTCGACGACATCGACCTCGACGGCAGGGTGGTGCTGACCCGGGTCGACATCAACGTGCCGGTCGAGGGCGGCCGGGTGACGGATGCGACGCGGATCGAGCGGATCGTGCCGACGATCGAGCACATCCTCGCGAAGGGCGGCAAGCCGGTGCTGCTGGCGCATTTCGACCGGCCCAAGGGCAAGGTCGTGCCGAAGATGAGCCTGAAGGTCGTGCTGCCGGCGCTGGAGGCGGCGCTGGGCCGGCCGGTCGCCTTCGCGGCGGATTGCGTCGGGCCGGTGGCCGCCGCGGCGGTGGCGGATCTGCCGGCCGGCGGGGTGCTGCTGCTGGAGAACACCCGCTTCCACAAGGGCGAGGAGGCGAACGACCCGGCCTTCGCCGCCGAGCTGGCCGCGCTCGGCGAGGTCTACTGCAACGACGCGTTTTCCGCCGCGCATCGCGCGCACGCCTCGACCGAGGGCGTCGCGCGGCTGCTGCCGTCCTGCGCGGGGCGGCTGATGCAGAGCGAGCTGCAGGCGCTGGAGAAGGCGCTGGCCGCGCCGGAGCGGCCGGTGGTGGCGGTGGTCGGCGGCGCCAAGGTCTCGACCAAGCTCGCGCTGCTCGGCAACCTGATCGGCCGGGTCGATGCGATCGTGATCGGCGGCGGCATGGCCAACACCTTCCTCGCCGCCGAGGGGATCGACGTCGGCCGCTCGCTGGCCGAGCGCGACATGCTCGACACCGCGCGCGAGATCGCGGCGAAAGCCAGGGCCGCCGGCTGCGAGCTGGTGCTGCCGCAGGACGTGGTGGTGGCGCGCGAGTTCAAGGCCGGCGCGGCGAGCGAGACCGTCGCCGCCACCGCCTGCCCGCCCGACGCGATGATCCTCGACGCGGGGCCGGCGGCGATCGCGCATATCGCCACCGTGCTCGGCGGCGCGCGCACGCTGGTCTGGAACGGCCCGCTCGGGGCCTTCGAGATCCCGCCCTTCAACGCCGCGACCGACGCCGCGGCCCTCCAGGCCGCGGCGCTGACCCGCGCCGGGCGGCTGCTGTCGGTGGCGGGCGGCGGCGACACCGTGGCCGCGCTGAACGCCAGCGGCGCCGCCGCCGGATTCAGCTATGTCTCGACCGCCGGGGGCGCCTTCCTCGAATGGCTGGAGGGCAAGACCCTGCCCGGGGTCGCCGCGCTCGATCGCCCCTAGTCCCACCCCAATTCCGCGTAACGCGTAACAAGTCGAAAGGACCGCTCCATGAAGGCCAGCCGCACCGTCCGCCAGATCCTCGGCAACTACGAGGGCGACACCCCCGGCGTGAAGGGCAACCTCTGCCGCATGCTGATGGAGGGCAGGCTCGGCGGCACCGGCAAGATGATCATCCTGCCGGTCGACCAGGGCTTCGAGCACGGCCCGGCGCGCAGCTTCGCGCCGAACCCGGCGGCCTACGATCCGCACTACCACTACCAGATGGCGATCGACGCGGGGCTGAACGCCTACGCCGCGCCGCTGGGGATGCTGGAGGCCGGCG
>CAYTMB010000241.1:0-4260 GCA_964438465.1 uncultured Rhodovulum sp.
GGCGATTGTCCCCGGACGGCCGGGCGCCTAGGGTGTCCGCCCACCGACACAAGCGAAGAATGAGGGACCGCCCGTGCCGACCGTCGCAGAGGAGACCTGGCACGCGCTGCCGGACCATGCCGTGCTCGACCGCCTCGGCGTCGGACCCGGCGGGCTCGACGCCGAGGAAGCCGCGCGCCGGCTGTCGAGCCACGGGCCGAACGCGCTGCCCGAAACCCGGGGCGTGCATCCGGTCCGGCGGTTCCTGGCGCAGTTCAACAGCGCGCTGATCTACTTCCTGCTCACGGCCGCGGCCGGCGCGGCGCTGCTCGGGCACGGCGTGGACGCCTCGGTCATCCTCGCCGTCGTGCTGGTCAACGCGGTCGTCGGCTTTCTCCAGGAGGGCAAGGCCGAGCGGGCGCTCGGCGCGATCCGCGACCTGATCTCGCCGCAGGCGACCGTGCTGCGCGAGGGCGCGCGGCAGGTCGTCGGCGCGCATGACCTCGTGCCCGGCGACCTCGTCCTGCTCGAGGCCGGCGACCGCGTGCCCGCCGACCTGCGCCTGCTGAAGGTGCGCGGCGTGACGATCGACGAGGCGATGCTGACCGGCGAATCGGTGACCTCCGAAAAACGCGAGCCGGCGGTGCATCCCGACGCGCCGCTCGGCGACCGCGCCAACATGGCCTTCTCCGGCACGCTGGTCGCGACCGGCCAGGGCGCCGGCGTCGTCGTCGCCACCGGCCAGCGCACCGAACTCGGCCGGATCAGCCGGCTGCTGCAGGACGTCGAGGCGACGACGACGCCGCTGCTGCGCCAGATCGACCGCTTCGGCCGGCGCTTCACGGCGGTGGTCTTCGTCGCCGCGATCGCGCTTTTCGCCTTCGCGGTGCTGGTGCGCGGCTTCGACCGCACCGACGCGCTGATCGCGGTGGTGGCGCTCGCCGTCGGCGTGGTGCCCGAGGGCCTGCCGGCGGTCATCACCATCACGCTGGCGATCGGCGTGCAGCGCATGGCGGCGCGCAAGGCGGTGATCCGCAAGCTGCCCGCCGTCGAGACGCTCGGCGCCACCTCGGTCATCTGCACCGACAAGACCGGCACGCTGACGCGCAACGAGATGACCGTGCGCCACGTCATCCTCGACGGGCGGACCGTGGAGATCGCCGGCTCGGGCTACGCGCCCGAGGGCGCGGTCACGTCGGACGCCGGCGGCGGCGCGGCGGCGGCGGCCGAGGCCGCCGGGCCGATCCTGCGCTGCGGCCTTCTGTGCAACGACAGCGCCCTGAAACGCGGCGAAACCGGCTGGCGGGCCGAGGGCGACCCGATGGAGGCGGCGCTGGTCGCCGCGGCGATGAAGGCGGGGCTCGATCCCGACCGCGTCCGCGCCGACTGGCCGCGCCTCGACGAGATCCCGTTCGACGCCGCGCACCGCTACATGGCCTCGCTGCACCGCGGGCCGGCGGGCGAGGCCGTGATCTTCGTCAAGGGCGCGCCCGAGGCGGTGCTGGCGATGACGGACGACGATCCCGGCGGCTGGGACGCCCGCATCGTCGAGGCGGCCGGCCGGGGCGAGCGCGTGCTCGGCTTCGGCGTGAAGCGGCTCGACGCGGCGCCGGAGCGCATCGAGGCGGCCGACCTCGCGGGCGGCGTCGATTTTCTCGGCCTGATGGGCTTCATCGACCCGCCGCGGCCCGAGGCGGTGGCGGCGGTCGCGGAATGCCGGGCCGCCGGCATCGCCGTCAAGATGATCACCGGCGACCACCCCCAGACCGCGCTCGCCATCGCTCGCCAGATCGGCCTCGCCGACGACCCGCAGGCCGCGACCGGCGCCGACATCGACGCCCTCGACGACGCCGCGCTCGCGCCGTTCGTGATGCGGGCGTCGGTCTTCGCGCGCACCAGCCCCGAGCACAAGCTGCGCATCGTGCGCGCGCTGCAGTCGACCGGCGCGATCGTCGCGATGACCGGCGACGGCGTCAACGACGCCCCGGCGCTGAAACAGGCCGACGTCGGCACCGCGATGGGCGCCAAGGGCACCGAGGCGGCCAAGGAGGCCGCCGACATGGTGCTGCTCGACGACAACTTCGCCTCGATCGTCGCCGCGGTGAACGAGGGCCGGACCGTCTACGACAACATCCGCAAGGTGGTGTCCTGGACGATCCCGACCAACGGCGGCGAGGCGCTCGCGGTGGTGATCGCGATCCTCGTCGGCTTCTCGATGCCGATGACGGCGACGCAGATCCTCTGGATCAACCTCGTGCTCTCGGCCACGCTCGGCCTCGTGCTCGCCTTCGAGCCGGCCGAGCCCGGGGTGATGGGCCGGCCGCCGCGCCGGCCGGACGCGGGGCTGATCTCGCGCTTCCTGCTGTGGCGGGTGATCCTGGTCTCGGTGCTGATCGCCGTGGTCGCGCTCGGGGTGTTCTTCCACACGCTGGGGCAGGGGCGCGACCTCGCGACCGCGCGCACGATGGTCGTCAACATGATCGTGGTCAGCGAGATCTTCTATCTCTTCAACGTGCGCTACCTGCACATGCGGTCGCTGACATGGCGGGGCGCGCTCGGCACGCCCGCGGTGCTCGGCGCCATCGGGATCGTCATCGCGGCCCAGCTTGCCTTCACCTACTGGGGGCCGCTGCAGCGGCTGTTCGACGCCCGCCCGCTCGAGTTGGCCGATGGCGCGCTGATCTTCGCGATCGGCTTCGGGCTGATGCTGTTCCTCGAGGCGGAGAAGGTGCTGATGCGCCGCCTCGGCTGGTTCGAGGACCTGCGCGACTAGGATGCGCCGCGCAGGCCCTGCGCGTCATGAAGCCGACATCGAGCCCGGGCAGGTTGCGCGCGACGGCTTGTCGCGATGCGCGGCGGGTGGTCTAGTCGCAGGGCCTGCGGGCCAAACAAGACCTTGGGGAAGGATACCGAGATGAACGCGCCGCTCCGGGAGCCGTCGTTCCGCGAATCCGTCGACATGATGTTCAACCGGGCGGTCCGGCTGATGGATCTCTCGCCGGGGCTCGAGGAGAAGATCAGGGTCTGCAACTCGACCTATATCGTGCGCTTCGGCGTGCGGCTGCGCGGCCATATCCACACCTTCACCGGCTACCGCGCCGTGCATTCCGAGCATATGGAGCCGGTCAAGGGCGGCATCCGCTATTCGATGGGGGTGAACCAGGACGAGGTCGAGGCGCTGGCCGCGCTGATGACGTTCAAATGCGCGCTGGTCGAGACGCCGTTCGGCGGCGCCAAGGGCGGCCTCAGGATCGACCCGCGCGAATGGGACGAGCACGAGCTGGAGCAGATCACCCGGCGCTTCACCTACGAGCTGGTCAAGCGCGACCTGATCAACCCCAGCCAGAACGTGCCCGCGCCCGACATGGGCACCGGCGAGCGCGAGATGGCCTGGATGGTCGACCAGTACCACCGGATGAACACCACCGACATCAACGCCGCCGCCTGCGTCACCGGCAAGCCGCTGAACGCCGGCGGCATAGCCGGCCGGGTCGAGGCGACGGGCCGCGGCGTGCAATACGCGCTGCGCGAGTTCTTCCGCCATCCCGACGACATCAAGGCGGCGCGGCTGACCGGCGCGCTCGACGGCAAGCGGGTGATCGTGCAGGGCCTCGGCAACGTCGGCTATCACGCCGCGAAGTTCCTCAGCGAGGAGGACGGCTGCAAGATCGTCGCGGTGATCGAGCGCGACGGCGCGATCGTCAATCCCGACGGCCTGCCGATCGAGTTCCTCAAGACCCATATCGCCGCCACCGGCGGGGTGAAGGACTTCCCGCGCGGGACCTGGGTCGAGGACGGCGCCGCCGTGCTCGAGGAGGCCTGCGACATCCTGATCCCGGCGGCGCTGGAATCGGTCATCAACCTCGGCAACGCCGACCGGATCAAGGCGCCGCTGATCATCGAGGCCGCGAACGGCCCGATCACCGCCGGCGCCGACGAGATCCTGCGGCTGAAGGGCGTGGTGATCATCCCCGACCTCTACGCCAACGCCGGCGGCGTGACGGTCAGCTATTTCGAATGGGTGAAGAACCTCAGCCACATCCGCTTCGGCCGGATGCAGCGCCGCCAGGAGGAGGCGCAGCACGCGCTGCTGGTGAACGAGATGGAGCGGATCCTGACCGCGGCGGGGGCGGCCGAGCATATCTCGGAGACCTTCAAGACCGAATACATCCGCGGCGCCGGCGAGCTGGAGCTGGTCCGCTCCGGCCTCGACGACACCATGCGCACCGCCTACCAGTCGATGCGCGAGGTCTGGCACGGCCGCAAGGACGTCGACGACCT
>CAYTMB010000242.1:0-4227 GCA_964438465.1 uncultured Rhodovulum sp.
CGCCCTCGTCGGCGTTGCAGACGATGTATTTCTGCTCCGCCTGCGCCCCGAGCACCGTGTTCCACTTGATCCCGGTCGGGAAGCCGGCGCCGCCGCGGCCGCGCAGGCCGCTCTCGGTCACCTCGGCGACGATGCCGGCGCCGTCCATCGCCAGCGCCCGGCGCAGGCCGGCGAGACCGCCCTGCGCCTGATACTCCGCCAGCGACAGCGGGTCGATCAGGCCGCAGCGGGCGAAGGTCAGCCGGGTCTGGCGCGCGAAGAACGGGATCGCCTCGACCGGCCCCAGCGCCAGCGGATGCGCGGCGAAACCGGCGTCGAAGAGGCCGGGCACGTCCGCGGCCCGCACTGGCCCGAAGGCGGTGCGGCCGGCCTCGGTCTCGACCTCGACCAGCGGCTCCAGCCAGATCATGCCGCGGGTGCCGTTGCGCACGATCTCGACCGCCATGCCGCGCCGCGCGGCCTCCGCCGCGACGGCCTCCGCCACCGCATCGGCGCCGACCGCGCGCGCCGCCGCGTCGCGGGGAACGAAGATCCTCATGCCCCGGCCTCCTCGAGGAGGTCCTGCATCCGCGCCGGATCCAGACGCCCGTGCAGCCGGTCGTCGATCATGGCCGCCGGGCCGCAGGCGCAGAGCCCGAGGCAGAACACCGGCTCGATGGTCACGGCGCCGTTCGGGGTGGTTCCGTGCCAGTCGAGCCCGAGCCGCTCGAGCGCCGCCGCGGCCACGGCGTCGGCGCCGACCGACTGACAGGCCTCCGCCCGGCAGATCCTGACGATGTGGCGGCCGGCGGGCGCCTCGCGGAAATCGTGGTAGAACGACACCACCCCATGCACCTCGGCCCGCGAGATGTTCAGCGCGGCCGCGATCAGCGGCAGGGCGGACTGCGGGACGAAGCCGAACGCGGCCTGCATGGCGTGGAGGATCGGCAGAAGCGGCCCCTCGCGGCGCCGGTGCGCCTCGATCACCGTCGCGATATCCTCAGATGAGGGCGCTGGCCGTATGGCTGGCATGGAATCTCCCCGCGGGTTCGGGGATAATTGGGCCGGATCGATATCGAAATCAATACCGATCTTCCGTTGATCGATAGGCGTCTCCTATCAATCCTCCTCGTCCGACATCGACCGGCTCATCTGGATGAGCGCCTCCAGCACCGGCGTATGCGGCTCGCGGTAGGGCGCGATCAGGCCCACCGAATGCGGCGGGCGGGTCGTGCGGATGGGAATCGAGCGGACCGCCCGGCCCGCCGCGAGAAAGTCCGCCAGCTGGCGCGGCAGCACGGTCACCCAGTCGCCGGCCTCGACATGCGCGACCAGCGTCAGCGTCGAGTTCGACTGGATCGCCGCCTCCGCGGAGACCCCCGCCGCGTGCAGGTTCTGGTTGATGATGCGGCGGTTCTGCATGTCCGGCGTCAGCAGGCACAGCCGCTCGCCGAGCAGGTCGCTCCACTCGATCCCCGGCCGGCCCGCGAAGGCGTGCGCCGCGCCGCAGACCGCGTGATACTGCTCCCGGTAGAGCGGGATCGCCGTCACCCGGCCGAGCGGCTCGTTGTCGAGATAGGAGATGCCGGCGTCCGCCTGCAGGTTGTCGATCATGTGCAGGATCTCGATCGAGGTCCGCGACCAGATGGTGAACCGCACGTTCGCGTTCGCCCGCCCGAAGCGCACGGTCAGCTGGGCGGCGACGGTCAGCGCGGTCGGGATGACCGCAAGCCGCAGGTCGCCCGACAGGCCGTGGCGCACGGCGCGCATCTCGTCGCGCATGGTCCGGGCGTCGCCGACGATCCGCCGCGCCCAGTCGAGCACCCGCTGCCCCTCCGGCGTCAGCCCGCCGAAGCGCGAGCCGCGCCAGACCAGCAGCACCCCGAGCTGCGCCTCCAGCTGCTTGATCCCCGCCGACAGCGTCGGCTGGGTGACGCCGATGCTCTCGGCCGCCTTGCCGAAATGCTCCTCCCGGGCCAGTGCGATGAACATCTCCAGCTTGTCGATCAAGGCCAGCCCTCTCAGCGTCGCCCATGAGAGAGAAGCCATTCCCGCGCCCTTGGCAACCGATCGGCTGATCCCGGGCGCCCTCGGCGCGCGGCCAAGGACCGGCCAAGGCGGCGGTTTCACCCGGGCGACCGACAACGGCCCCGCGCTGGGAACGGTTCGAACCCGATCGGTCGCGCCCATGACCGGACTCCGGCCGCGCGCCGATGGTCAGTGCGGCTCGGCGGGCGCCTTGGCGGGCCGGGCGACGGCCGGCGCGCAGGTCACCAGCCGCCCGGCGACGAAATAGACCGCGGCGGCCGGCGCCGGGCGGACGACGGCGGCGCCGGGCGGCGGGAGATCGCCCTGCGGCCCGGCGAACGCAATAGGCGTGGCCTCGAACATCACCTCAGTCCCGGATGACGGCCAGCGCGCCGGGACGGCGCAGCAGCATGTGCCCGAGCGCCATTGCGCGGCGGGCCAGCTCCAGCGCCAGGTCGGCGCGGATCAGCAGCGCCGAGATCAGGATCGCCTCCTCGCGCGCGCCGTCCGCCGCCAGCGACACCAGCCGGGCCAGCACGCATTCGTCGCCGGCCGCGCCGGCGGACCCGACGGGGCCGATATCGATCCGCCGCCGGGAATGCAGCACGACCATGTCCAGCAGATCATCGAGGCGATCGGCCGCGGCCCGGCCGATCGCCGGGCCGTGGCGCGCGGCCAGTCCGCGCTCGAGGTCGGCCCGGCCGGCCGGTCCCGCGCGCCACAACCGGGCGCAGACCACCACCCACCGCTCGAGCGGCGGCAGGTCGCTCAGCCGGACGAGCGGCTCGGCGCCGATGCGGCTGGGACCCTCGACGCTCATTTCGTCAGGATCAGCTTGCCGAGCCGGGTGATGCGCAGGACATAGGGCGTGCCGTCGAGCACGATGCGCGCTTCGGCCCCGCCGCAGGTCAGGGCGCGCGCGTCATGCTCGGGCCGCTCGGCGCGGGTGGCGAGCGAGGCGGCCTGCGCGTGGCGCTGCGGGGCCGACAGGATCGGGCGGGGCTGCGGGAACGGCGCGTTCATCGGGCGTCCTCCTTGCGGTCCAGCCGCCACGCGGCGTAGGCGACCGCGAAATCTGCGTCGGGTTCGGCGACGGGCGCCAGGTCGGTCTCGACCGGCAGGTCGCGCCGTTCGGATAGGCGAGGTTCAGGGATGCGCTCGAGGTCCATGCCTTGGGCTCCGGAGTCAGGGGCTGGCGGTGCTGGCTGGTTCGACGAACTGGCTGGCTGGAAAGTTGACCAAATCACTCACCCATGTCAATCCCGATTAATTCGCTCAGGATGATGGCGGCTTGGCGCCGGACGGCGGCATAGGCGAGAGTGGCGGGAACGAGGAGGAACGACGATGCAGCCAGCGCCCTGGCGCGACCCGGCGACGGGCGCCCGACTGACGCATCCCCAGGCGATGGCCCGGCTCGCGCCCGCGCGGGTGGTCCTGCTCGGCGAGCGCCACGACCAGGCGGCGGACCACCGCTGGCAGGCGCTGGTGATCGCCGGGCTCGCGGCCCGGCGGACGCCGGTCGTGGTCGGCTTCGAGATGTTTCCCCGCCGGGTCCAGCCGGCGCTCGACGACTGGACCGCCGGGCGGCTCGATCTCGACGCCTTCCTGCTGGCGACGAACTGGCGCGAGACCTGGGGATTCGAGGCGGCGCTCTATGCGCCGCTGTTCCACCTCTGCCGCGATCTCGCGCTGCCGATGCGCGCGCTCAACATCGACCGGCCGCTGGTCAGCGCCATCGGCCGCGACGGCTGGGACGCCCTGCCCGCGGCCGAGCGCGGCTGGCTCACCCCCGCGCGCCCCGCCGGCGCCGGCTACCGCGGCTATCTCTTCGCCGCGACCGGCGGCGTCCGGCCCGGGCGCGCGGCGCAATCCCCCGGGGATCCGGCGTTCGACCGCTTCGTGCGCGCCCAGCAGGCCTGGGACCGCGCTTTCGCCTGCGCGCTGGCCGCCGCGCTGGCCGCAACGCCGGACGCGCTCGCCGTCGGCGTGATCGGCCGCGGCCATCTCGAACACGGCTACGGCGTCGCCGACCAGCTCGACGACCTCGGCGTCGGCTCCGTCCTCACCGCCCTGCCCGGCGCGCCCGCCGCCGCGCCCGACATCGCCGATCTGGTGTTCGACCCCCCCGCCGCCGCGCCCGCCTGACCCGCCGCCGTCGGACCGGCGCAGGCTGACCGCTTCGCCGGGCGAGCGCGCCCGCACAGGTTGCCGAAACGTTGA
>CAYTMB010000243.1:0-4226 GCA_964438465.1 uncultured Rhodovulum sp.
ATCGCGCTGGCGCGGGTGATCCTGAAGGACGCGCCGATCCTGGTGCTCGACGAGGCGACCTCGGCGCTCGACTCCGAGGTGGAGGCGGCGATCCTCGAGACGCTGTACGGGGTGATGGAGGGCAAGACGGTCATCGCCATCGCGCACCGGCTGTCGACCATCGCGCGGATGGACAGGATCATGGTGCTGGACGACGGCCGTGTGGCCGAGGACGGGACGCATGCCGAGCTGCTGGCGCGAAACGGGCTCTACGCCCGGTTCTGGAGCCGGCAATCGGGCGGCTTCATCGACGCCGCCCCGGTGGTCGAAGCCGCCGAATGAGGCCGCGCGGCTCGTTTGTGCACGCGTGCACAAACGGGCAATCAACTGATTTTAAAAAGAAAACTCCGCTCCGTTAACCGGATCGAAACCCCCGCCACGCCGCCGGCGGCCCAGCGAAGGAGACGAGACATGGAAAGGTTGCGACCCGCGAACGACCGCGAGACACCCTTGTCAACGATCCCGCGCCGCCGCTGAACCTTCGGTTCGGGGCGCGGCCGCAAGCCAGCGAGACCCCAGATGCTTGACCGCGTCACTTCCCGTTTCGACACGCTCTATTCCCCGACCGCGCTCGCGGCCGACCGGCGGCCGCCGGCCGGCACGGCTGCGTTCTTCCGCTACTTCCTCGACCAGTTCCGCGGCGCGCTCCATGCCCGCTTCGTCTTCGTCGCGCTCGGCTCGATCGGCGACGCGATGCTGCCGATCTTCGTCGGCTGGATCGTCGGCATGCTGGCGACGACGCCGCCCGGCGAGCTGTGGTCCGAACACGCCGGCGCGCTGATGCTGATGCTGGCCGTGGTGCTGCTGCGGCCGGTGGTGTTCGTCGCCGACCAGCTGGTGCGCAACCATGCGTTGACCCCGAACCTCGTCGACCTGGTGCGCTGGCAGAGCCACTGGCATGTGATCCGCCAGTCCTGGACCTTCTTCCAGAACGATTTCGCCGGGCGCATCGGCACCAAGGTGATGCAGGCCGGCGAGGCGGTCGAGATGGCGGTCAACACCACCATCGACGCGGTCTGGTACGCGCTGGTCTTTCTCGTGGTGGCGACCGTCGTGCTGGCCGGGATGGACCCGCTGCTGCTGATCCCCATCGCGATCTGGCTGGTCGCCTACGCCGCGCTGTTTCGCTGGGCGATGCCGCGGATCGACACGCTGTCCGAGCAGGTCTCGGAGGCGCGCTCGGTGATGACCGGGCGCATGGTCGACAGCTACACCAACATCCAGACGCTGAAGACCTTCGCCGACGACGGCGAGGAGGACGCCTATGTCGCCGAGTCCGTGCACGTTCATGTCGGGGTGTTCCGCAAGCTGATGGCGGTGTTCACCGCGAGCTGGTCGATCCTGTTCATCCTCAACGGCCTCTTGGTCGCCGGCGTCACCGGCATCGCGCTGGCCGCCTGGAACGCCGGCACGATGACGACGGCGATGGTGGCCACCGCGATCCCCTTCGTGCTGCAGATCATGAACATCTCCGGCTGGATCCTCGAGGTCGGCGCCAATGTCTTCCGCCAGATCGGCACCGCGCGGGATTCGATGGAGACCATCGCCAAGCCGCTGACGCTGGTCGATGCGCCGGGCGCGACCGATCTCGTCGTCTCCCGCGGCGAGATCGTCTACGACCGGGTCTCGTTCGACTACTGGCGCGGCGACGAGGGCGTGGTGGTGAAGGACTTCAGCCTGACCGTGGCGCCGGGCGAGAAGATCGGCCTCGTCGGGCGGTCGGGCGCCGGCAAGTCGACGCTGGTGAACCTGACGATGCGGATGTTCGACGTCGCCTCGGGCGCGATCCGCATCGACGGGCAGGACATCCGCGAGGTGACGCAGGGCAGCCTGCGCCGGGCCATCGGCGTGGTCGGGCAGGACACCTCGCTGCTGCACCGCTCGGTGCGCGAGAACATCAAGTACGGCCGCACCGGCGCCAGCGACGCCGAGATGATCGCCGCGGCCGAGCGCGCCAACGTGCACGAGGTGATCCTCGGGCTGGAGGATCCGGAGGGCCGGCGCGGCTACGACGCCCATGTCGGCGAGCGCGGGGTGAAGCTGTCGGGCGGCCAGCGCCAGCGCATCGCGCTGGCGCGCGCGATCCTCAAGGACGCGCCGATCCTGGTGCTCGACGAGGCGACCTCGGCGCTCGACTCGGAGGTCGAGGCGGCGATCCAGGACGCGCTGGCGACGCTGATGACCGGCAAGACGGTGATCGCGGTGGCGCACCGGCTGTCGACCATCGCGCGGATGGACCGGATCGTCGTGATGGACCGCGGCCAGGTGGTCGAGGAAGGCGCGCATGCGGCGCTGATCGAGCGCGGCGGGCTTTACGCCCGGCTCTGGGAGCGGCAGTCTGGGGGCTTCGTCAACCTGGAGGCCGCGGAATGAGCTGGAACCCGACCGCCGATCCCGTCTGCCCCGTGGGGGCCGAGGCCGATCTGATCGAGATGCTGATCATTCCGCGCGCCCGCGACCTCGGCGGCTTCGAGGTGCGCCGGGCGCTGCCGGCGCCGAAACGGCAGATGGTCGGGCCGTTCATCTTCTTCGACCAGGCCGGCCCGGCCGAGTTCGTCACCGGCCAGGGCATCGACGTGCGCCCGCATCCGCATATCGGGCTCGCCACCGTCACCTACCTGTTCCAGGGCGAGTTCCAGCACCGCGACAGCCTCGGCACCAACCAGATGATCCACCCCGGCGCGGTGAACTGGATGATCGCGGGCCGCGGCGTCACCCATTCCGAGCGGACCAGCGCCGCGACGCGGGCGAAGCCGAGCTCGCTGTTCGGCATCCAGACCTGGGTGGCGCTGCCCGAGCGCAACGAGGACGTCGAGGCGGGGTTCGAGCACGCGGCCAAGGACGCGCTGCCGGTGATCTCGGACGGCGGCGCCGAGCTGCGGCTGATCCTCGGGACCGGCTGGGGCGCGCGGGCGCCGGTGCAGACCTTCTCGGAGATGTTCTACGCCCATGCCGAGCTGGCGCCCGGCGCGAAGCTGCCCTTGCCGGTCGATCACGAGGACCGCGGCCTCTATGTCGTCTCGGGGTCGATCTCGGTGGCGGGGCAGGACTTCGAGGCGGGCCGGATGCTGGTGTTCCGCCCCGGCGATCCGATCACCGTGGTCGCCGGGCCGGAGGGCGCGCGGCTGATGGCGCTGGGCGGCGAGACGCTGGGCGGGCCGCGCTACATCTGGTGGAACTTCGTCGCCTCCTCGCGCGAGCGGATCGAGGCGGCCAAGGCGGCCTGGAAGGCCGGCGACTGGGAGCACGGCCGGTTCCGGCTGCCGCCGGGAGACGACAGCGAGTTCATTCCGGCGCCGTGAGGCGGTCCCATGTTGGGACCGGCGTCAATGCATTGATTTAGCTGAAATATTCAGGTCGAGGCGCCGGTGGGGCCGGCCCGGCGGGCCGGGTCGGCGTCAGCGTTGCAGGCGGCGCATGGCGGCCATCGCCAATCGTGCGTTGTGCAGCGCAACATGGCGTCTATCTCTGAGGGCGACGAGACCCATCTCGCCTTGAGAGGATGACCACGATGACCACCGCCTGGACGAAGTACCGGACCTACCGGCGCACGCTCGCGGAACTCCGGGCGCTGCCGATCGACAGCCTGCTCGACCTGGACTTCCACCGCGACGATCTCAAATCGATCGCCCGCAAGGCGGTCTACGGCCGCTGACCGACGGCGCCGGCATCCGGCCGGCGCTCCGCCCGATGGGCGGACACAGAACCGAAAGGAGCCATGTCATGGCCCAAGTCATCAACCTGAACGCCTATTTCGCGACCGCCCCGCAGCCCGGCCTGTTCTCGCGGCTCCGCGCCGCGATCGCGAGCCGTCGCAAGTTCGCGCTGATCCACGACGAGCTGGACCGGTTGAGCGAACGCGAGCTGGCCGATCTCGGCATGTCGCGGCTGAACCTGCGCGACGTCGCCCGCGAGGCGGCCTACGGCCGCTGAGCCTGCGCCGGCTTGCGGCGGTCCGCCGCAAGCCATGCCGCGGCGGAGGTCATCCGGTGACGCCGATCCGCCGGCTTCGCCTCCGGGCGCGCCTTCGAAAATCGAGCGCCCCGGATCGCATCGGCGGGGCGCCGCCCCGCGCGATCCGGTCGCCCGGAGCGCGGAGGGCGAGGGGCGCCACGCATCGCCGTCGCTCTCCAATCGGTGAAGCGAATGCGGCGGCCGGTCGCTACACCCTCATCCGGTCCGGTCCG
>CAYTMB010000244.1:0-4199 GCA_964438465.1 uncultured Rhodovulum sp.
CCTCGTCGACGCCATGGTCGCCGCCGCCGACGACCGGGTCTCGGACGAGGACGTGCGGACGATCGAGCGTTCGGCCTGCCCGACCTGCGGCTCCTGCTCGGGCATGTTCACCGCGAACTCGATGAACTGCCTGACCGAGGCGCTCGGGCTGTCGCTGCCCGGCAACGGCTCGACGCTCGCGACCCATGTCGACCGCAGGCGCCTGTTCGTCGAGGCCGGCCACACCATCGTCGACCTCGCGCGCCGCTGCTACGAGCAGGACGACATCACCGCCCTGCCGCGCACGATCGCCTCCAAGGGCGCCTTCGAGAACGCAATGACCCTCGACATCGCCATGGGCGGCTCGACCAACACCGTGCTGCACATCCTCGCCGCCGCGCACGAGGCGGACTGCGACTTCACCATGGACGACATCGACCGCCTCTCGCGGCGCGTGCCGGTGCTGTGCAAGGTCGCCCCGGCCAAGGCCGACGTGCACATGGAGGACGTCCACCGCGCCGGCGGCATCATGGCGATCCTCGGCGAGCTCGACCGCGCCGGGCTGATCGACGCGAGCCTGCCCACCGTGCACGCGCCCTCGCTCGGCGACGCGCTCGAGCAGTGGGACATCGCCCGGACGAAGTCCGAGAAGGTGCGCGAGTTCTACATGGCCGCGCCCGGCGGCGTGCCGACCCAGACCGCCTTCAGCCAGGACCGCCGCTGGGACGAGCTCGACCTCGACCGCGAGACCGGCGTGATCCGCTCGGCCGCGCATCCGTTCTCGCAGGACGGCGGGCTCGCGGTGCTCCGCGGCAACCTCGCCGAGGACGGCTGCATCGTGAAGACCGCCGGCGTCGACGAATCGATCCTGAAGTTCACCGGCAGGGCGCGGGTGTTCGAGAGCCAGGACGCAGCGGTGCAGGACATCCTCACGGGCAAGATCCAGCCCGGCGACGTGGTGCTGATCCGCTACGAGGGCCCCAGAGGCGGCCCCGGCATGCAGGAGATGCTCTACCCGACGAGCTATCTGAAGTCGAAGGGCCTCGGCAAGGCCTGCGCGCTGGTCACCGACGGCCGCTTCTCGGGCGGCAGCTCGGGCCTCTCGATCGGCCATGTCTCGCCGGAGGCCGCCGAGGGCGGGACCATCGGCCTGGTGCGCGAGGGCGACGGCATCGAGATCGACATCCCGAACCGTTCGATCCACCTCGCCGTGCCCGACGCCGAACTGGCCCGGCGCCGCGCCGAGCAGGCGGCGGCCGGCTGGAAACCCGCCGCGCCGCGCAGGCGCAGGGTCACCACCGCGCTGCGCGCCTACGCCGCCTTCGCCACCAGCGCCGCCCGGGGCGCGGTGCGCGTCGTGCCCGACTAGGTCCCGCCTTGTCCCCCGCGCCGGCCGCGCGGCTGCGCCGCGCCCTGCGGGCGCTCGGCCCCGCCATGGGCCATATCGCCCCGGCCGAGGCCGCCCGCGCCGCGGGCGGCGCCGCACTCGGCGTCCTCGCCGCCGGGCTCGCGCTCGGCGACGGCCTCGGGCTGCATGTCGCGCTGATCGCGCCGCTCGGAGCGACGGCCTTCCTGGTCTTCTGCGTGCCGAACAGCCCGCTGGCGCAGCCGTGGTCCGCCGTCGTCGGCAACACGATCTCGGCGCTGGTCGCCGTCGCCGTCCTCCGGCTCGCGCTGCCGCCGGCGCCGACGGCGGCGCTCGCCCTCGGCGCGGCGGTCGCCGCCATGGCCGCGGCGCGGGCGTTCCACCCGCCCGGCGGCGCGGTGGCGCTGACCGCGGCGCTCAGCCCCGACGCGGTCCGCGATGCCGGCTTCGCCTTCGCCTTCGCGCCGGTGATGGCCGGCACCACGGCGCTGGTGCTGACCTCGGTGGCCTACAGCCGCGCGACCGGGCGCCGATACCCGTTCCGCCAGCCGGTCGCGCCGAACCGCCACGGCACCGCCGACCCGCCGCCGGCGCAGCGGCTCGGGCTCGGCGACGGCGAGATCGCGGCGCTGCTCGAGGAGTTCCGCCAGTCGGCCAACGTCGGCGTCGAGGATTTCGCCCGGCTGATCGCCGGCGCCGAGACCCGCGCCGCCGCGCACCGGCTGAACGGCCTCGCCTGCCGCGACGTGATGTCCCGGGACCTCGTCACCCTGCCCCCCGACGCGCCGCGCGACGCGGTCGCCGCCGTCTTCGCCGCGCATGGCTTCCATTCGCTGCCGGTGAGCGAGGGCGGCCGCTATTGCGGCGTCATCTTCCAGATCCACCTGCTGCGCGCCGGCCCCGCGGCGGCGACCGCCGCGGCGCTGATGACGACCGACACGCCGACCCTCGCCCCCGACGCGCCCGCCGGCGCGCTGCTGCCGCTGCTCGCCGACGGACCGGTCGAGGCCGTGCCCGTGCTCGACGGCGCGGCGATCGTCGGGATCGTCACCCGCACCGACCTCGTCGCCGCGCTCGCGCATGTCCTCGCCACCGGCGCGGCCGCGCCTTCGCGTCGGAATTAAGAACTTTACCCCCGCCGGGGGCTTTGGCATGGACGGGGGCGCCTTGGCGGGCGACAGGGCGAGGGAGACCGCAATGGTGCAGACCTATCCGAACCACGGCCGCATCGACGGCGCCGTGGTGATCGTGGGCTTCGGTTCGATCGGCCAGGGCACGCTGCCGCTGATCGAGCGGCATTTCATCTACGACCCGCACGACATCCACGTCATCGAGCCGTCTAACGAGCATGCGACCTTCCTCGCGCAGCGCGGCGTCAACCACATCCAGACCGCGCTGACGCCGGAGAACTTCCGCGAGGTGCTGGCCCCGCTGTTCCCGGACGGCCGCGGCTTCTGCGTGAACCTCTCGGTCGACACCTCGTCGCTCGAGATCATGCGGCTGTGCCGGGAGCTCGGCGCGCTCTACATCGACACGGTGAACGAACCCTGGGCCGGCGTCTACTTCGACCTCACGCAGCCGCCCGAGGCGCGCACCAACTACGCCTTCCGCGAGAAGCTGCGCGCCGAGGCCCGCGCCAACCCCGGCGGCCCGACCGCGGTCAGCTGCTGCGGCGCGAACCCCGGGATGATCTCCTGGCTCCTGAAGGAGGCGCTGCTGCGCCTCGCCGCGGACACCGGCGCGCCGGCCGCCGCGCCGGCGGATCGCGCCGGCTGGGCGCGGCTGATGCAGGGCCTCGGGGTCAAGGGCGTGCATATCGCCGAGCGCGACACCCAGGCCGGGCGCGACGCCAAGCCGGTCGGGACCTTCGTCAACACCTGGTCGGTCGAGGGCTTCGTCTCCGAGAGCTTCCAGCCCGCCGAGCTCGGCTGGGGCAGCCACGAGCGCTGGTTCCCGCCGGACGGCCACCGCCACGCCGCCGGCTGCCGGGCGGCGATCTACCTCGACGCGCCGGGGATCCTCGCCAAGGTCCATACCTGGACGCCGGTGGCGGGACCGCAGTACGGATATCTGGTCACCCACAACGAGGCGATCTCGATCGCCGACTACTACACGCTGGGGGCCGGCGACGCGCCGGAGTTCCGCCCGACCTGCCACTACGCCTACCATCCCTGCGACCAGGCGGTGCTGAGCCTGCACGAGACGCTGGGCTCGGGCAAGGTGCAGGCGGAGATGAAGATCCTCGACGAGAACGAGATCCTCTGGGGCGAGGACTGCCTCGGGGTGCTGCTCTACGGCCACGCCCGGAACGCGCTCTGGTACGGCTCGCGGCTGTCGATCCAGGAGGCCCGGGCGCTGGCGCCGTTCCAGAACGCGACCGGCCTGCAGGTGACCAGCGCGGTGCTCGCCGGCATGGTCTGGGCGCTGGAGAACCCGGCAGCCGGCATCGTCGATTCCGACGAGATGGACCACGCCCGCTGCCTCGAGATCCAGCGCCCCTACCTCGGCCGGATCGAGGCGCATTACACCGACTGGACGCCGCTCGCCACGCGCTGGGCGCAGTTCAACGAGGAGATCGACGAGGACGATCCCTGGCAGTTCAAGAACGTGCTGGCGACCTGACCCCGGCCCGCCGGCGCGCCCGACCGCGCCGCGCCCCGAGCCCGGCGCAGCGGCGCGCTCCGCCGGTCGCCGGCCGCGCGCCCGAGGTTTCATTCAGGTTTGCTAACCTGGAGAGCAGGCGCCGCGCGCCCTTGGCGCGCGGCTCAAAAGACTCTGCGCGCACCTGCGCGCCCCTTGTGGCGGCAAAGGCCGCCACGCGGCGCCAGCCGCGTTCCTCCCCGGCGCGACGCCG
>CAYTMB010000245.1:0-4192 GCA_964438465.1 uncultured Rhodovulum sp.
TGGGCCTTCCACACCACCGGCAACAACAACCCGACCGGGGTCGAGGTGCGGCGCACCTCCAAGCGCGAGGCCGAGGCCGACACCCTGCCGTTCTGGCCCTATTTCGTGATCAAGGACCTCTACGCGCTGGTGTTCATCCTGGTGATCTTCGCCGCGATCGTCGGCTTCATGCCGAACTTCCTCGGCCACCCGGACAACTACATCGAGGCGAACCCGCTGGTGACGCCGACGCATATCGTGCCGGAATGGTACTTCCTGCCGTTCTACGCGATCCTGCGCGCGATCACCTTCGACATCCTGTTCATCGATTCCAAGCTCGGCGGCGTGCTGGCGATGTTCGGCGCGATCGTGGTGCTGGCGCTGGTGCCCTGGCTCGACACCAGCCGCACCCGCTCGGGCCGCTACCGGCCGATGTTCAAGGTCTGGTTCGCGCTGCTGGTGGTCGATTTCCTGCTCCTGATGTGGTGCGGCGGCATGCCGGCCGAGCAGCCCTTCGTCATCATCAGCCAGCTCGCGACGCTGTACTGGTTCGCGTTCTTCCTCGTGATCCTGCCGCTGCTCGGGATCATGGAGAAGCCGCTGACGCCGCCCGCGACGATCCGCGAGGATTTCGACGCGCATTACGCGCCCGGATCCGCCGCCGAGGCGGCGCTGAAGCCCGCCGAATGACGCACGCAAGGACCGGATCGATGATACGCAAGCTCGTCCTCCCCGTCGCCGTGGCGCTCGGCCTCGCCGGCCTCGGCGCCGGCGCCGCCCGGGCCGCCGAAGGCGGCGGCCATGTCACCGACTTCTCCTTCTCGTTCGAGGGTCCGTTCGGCGCCTTCGACCAGGCCCAGCTGCAGCGCGGCCTGCAGGTCTACACCGAGGTCTGCGCGGCCTGTCACGGGCTGAAGTTCGTGACCTTCCGCACGCTGGCCGATCCGGGCGGCCCGGGTCTCAGCGAGGAGCAGATGCGCCTCTACGCCGGGCAGTTCGAGATCGAGGACCCGGTGACGCGCGAATTCCGCACCGCCGGCCCGCCCGACCACTTCCCGCCCTCCGCCCTGTCGAACGCCCCGGATCTCAGCCTGATGGCCAAGGCCCGCGCCGGCTTCCACGGCCCGGCCGGCCTCGGGCTGAACCAGATGCTGCGCGGACCGGGCGGCCCGGAATACATCGCTTCGTTCGTCACCGGCTTCACCGGCGAGGAACGGGAGGAGGCCGGCGTCCTGCTTTACGAGAACGCGGCCAGCGGCTCGTTCGTCGCGATGAACCCGGTGATCTTCGGCGACGACGTCACCTATCTCGACGGCACTGAGGCGACGCCCGAGCAGATCGCCCAGGACGTCGCCGCCTTCCTGATGTGGACGGCCGAGCCCAAGATGATGGCGCGCAAGCAGGCCGGCCTGACCGCGGTCCTGTTCCTCGTCGGGCTGACCGTGCTGCTCTACTTCACCAACAAGAAGATCTGGGCGCCGCACAAGGGCGAGAAGAAGAAGCACGCCTGACCGGCGCGCTTCGGGCCGTCACCCTCGGCGGGGCGCTGCTAGACTTGTGCGACCGTTGCGGACTCAGGCAGCACCTTGCTCCTTCGCCCGAATGGTGAAAGGCATTGAGTGGAGCAAGGCGGAACGGAGCGGAGAGAACAGATGAGACGCTCTCACCTGGCAGGGGCCGCCATCGTCGCACTTGGTATCACCAGCCAAGCCCAGGCCGGCCCCGAATACGCCGCAAAGGCGCCGCCTTCGATCACCACCCCGGACTCGGTCGAGACGCGGATCGGCACGCTCAATTTCTTCGATGGCCTGCCGGACGAGGCGACGACCGAAAAGGTCTACGACAATCTCGACTTCCTGCGCGGCGTCGAGGCGTTCCTTTCCGCAATGCCGGCCGCCTCGGTCCATGCGATATGCACCGGCCTTGCCGGCGTCGGCGTCAAGGCGAACGAAAGCATCGGGATCACGGAAGATCTCATGGATGCCCGCTCGCTCTTCCTCACGCCCAACTCGACCACCGTCTATGCCTTCACCTGCCTCGACCTCAGCGTCGGCCCAGTGGTGATGGAGGTCCCGCCCGGCGTTCTCGGGCCCGTGGACGACGCCTTCTTCCGCTTCGTCACCGACGTCGGCGTCACCGGACCGGATCAGGGCAAGGGCGGGAAGTACCTCTTCGTTCCCCCCGGCTATACCGGGGAGCTTCCCGCGACCGGCTACTTCGTCACGCATTCACCCACGTTCGGCAACCTCGTGCTCTATCGCGCCTTTGTCGAGGGCGGCGACATTCCCGGCGCCGTCGCGGGCGTGAAGAAGGCCGCGCGCCTCTATCCTCTGTCGGCGGCGGCGAACCCGCCCGAGACGACCTTCGTCGACACCTCGGGGCTGCAGTTCAACACCATCCACTCGAACGACTTCCACTTCTACGAGGAGCTCGACGAGGTGATCCAGCACGAGCCGGGCGATGCCTTCGACCCGGAAATCGTCGGGACGCTCGCCTCGATCGGGATCAAGAAGGGACAGCCCTTCGCTCCGGACGAGCGGATGAAGGCGACCCTTACCGACGCGGTCGCGGTCGGCAACGCTACGGCCCGGGCGATTTCCTTCGCGCCGCGCGATGAGCGCGCCCTCGTCTATCCTGACCGGCATTGGATCACGCCCTTCATCGGCGGCAGCTACCAGTTCCTCGACGACGGCGAGCGCATTCTCGATGCGCGGACGCTCTTCCACTACATGGCGACCGGCATAACCCCGGCGATGGCAGCGGCAAGGCCGGGCACCGGCTCCGCCTATGCCGGCACGGCGCGCGACGCGGACGGCAAGTATCTGGACGGCTCGAAGACCTACAGCGTCACCCTGCCGGCGCCGATCCCGGCCGGACAGTTCTGGTCCTTCACCGTCTACAGCAACCAGACCCGCTCGCTTCTGGAGACCGACCAGAAGCTCGCCGGGATCGACAGCACGCGGCCTGGCGTGGTGACGAACGCCGACGGCTCCGCCACGGTCTGGTTCGGGCCCTCGGCCCCCGAGGGCCACGAGGCGAACTGGGTTCAGACCGTTCCCGGCAAGGGCTACAACGCCCTGTTGCGTCTCTACGCACCGCTGGAGCCGTGGTTTGACCAGAGCTGGAAGCCGAACGACTTCGAAGAAGTAAAGTAGAAGGCGCTACAGTGGGCGCCGGTCCCGCCGCTCTCTGATGAAGGGCGCCACCCCTCCTCTCAAGGAATTGCGATGTCCGCTTCCGGCGCAAAAGCCGCCATCACTTGGCGGATTGACGGGGGGAAATCCCGCCTGAAATCTGCAAGGCGGACCTCGACGGCTTGACTGGCGCGGCGCCAGACTGACGATGGGCGGCCCGACGCAAAGGAGCCGGCGATGGCCTATGACTACGACGACCAGAACATCTTCGCGAAGATCCTCCGGGGCGAGATCCCGAACAGGACCGTGCTCGAGACCGAGCATTGCCTCGCCTTCCACGACATCCGCCCGCAGGCCCCGGTGCATGTGCTGGTGATCCCCAAGGGCGCCTACGTCAACTTCGACCATTTCGGCGCCGCCGCCAGCGACGCCGAGATCGCCGACTTCACCCGCACCCTGGCCCGCCTCTGCGCCGATCTCGGCGTCGCGCCGGACGGCGGCGACGGCTACCGCCTGATCGCCAACTCGGGCGGGCACGGCGCGCAGGAGGTGCCGCACATGCATGTCCACATCCTCGGCGGGCGGCCGCTCGGGCTGATGCTGGCCGGCTGATCCGGCGCTGGTCGCACCCACCCCGGACGGCGCGGGCCGACCCCGCGCGCGACCCTGGCGCTGGGTCGAACGCCCGGGGGGCCGCGCGGCGCGTCCGGCGGGTTAACGCGCGTTAGCGAATCAGTTATCCCGCAAAATCAGGCACTAGACCTAATATTCACGCTGAATGCCCGCGCCGCCGGTCCTCCGCCCCGTCCCCGTTTCGCCGCCCGACCGGCGCTGGGGGCATTGCCCCCCGGCCGGCATCCCGGCTAAGGAGGGACCGACCCGCATCGAGACCACGGAGCCGTCATGACCAACCCCGCGCCGGAGGTGATTGAGGTGACCCGGAGCCGCATCGCCTGCGACGGCGGCGGCGGCCCGCTCGGCCATCCCCGGGTCTGGCTCGAGATCGACCCGAAGTCCGGCTTCGTCGAATGCGGCTACTGCGACCGCAGATACGTGCTCAAGCCGGGCGCCGCGGCGGA
>CAYTMB010000246.1:0-4180 GCA_964438465.1 uncultured Rhodovulum sp.
CGCTGCAACGGCCTTGCGCGGCGATTGCATTTCCTGCGAGGGCGTGCTTTATGCGGCCGGCATCGGAGGCGCGCATGAAGATCGGCATCCTGGAAACCGGCGAGGTTCATCCCGACCTCAAGGCCCGGCACGGCGACTATCCGGCGATGTTCGCCGCGCGCCTCGGCGCCGCCGATCCGGGCTTCGAGTTCGCCGTCGTCCGCGTGGTTTCCGGCGAGATGCCGGCCAGTCCCGACCAGGCCGACGCCTGGCTGGTGACCGGCTCGCGGCACGGCGTCTACGACGACCTGCCCTGGATCGCGCCGCTGGCCGCCTTCCTGCGCGACTGCGTCGCCCGCGGCGTGCCGGTGGTGGGGGTCTGCTTCGGCCACCAGCTGCTCGCCGAGGCGCTCGGCGGCCGCGCGGTCAAGTCCGAGCGCGGCTGGGCGCTCGGGGTGCAGGACTACGAGGTCATGGCCCGCCCGGCGTGGATGGCCGAGCTGCCCGACCGCTTTGCGGTGAACGCCTTCCATCAGGATCAGGTCGTCGCCCTGCCCGGGAGCGCGACCGTTCTCGCCCGGTCGGCCCAGTGCGACTACGCGGCGCTGGCCTACGGAAACCCCGAGCATCCGGATGCGATCTCGATCCAGCCGCATCCGGAATACGACGCCGCCTTCATGGACGATCTGATCGTCCTGCGATCAGGCGCGGTGTTCCCGGAGGACGCCGCCGCGCCCGCGCGCGCCTCGCTGACGCGCGCGGTGCAGAGCGACATCTGGATCCGGATGATCGCCGCGTTCCTCCGCGAGGCCGCCGGGCGGCGTCAATCGACTGACGCCGCGGCCGCCTCCTAGACGGCCGCGGCGGGGGCCGCTTCGACGGCGAGGATGGGGTTTATTGCAGCGTCGTTGACGAGAGCCGCTCGATCTCCTCCTTGAGATGGAGCTTCTTCACCTTGAGCTGCTTGATGCTCAGATCGTCGGACCCGGGATTCCGCTGTTCCGCTTCGATCGTATCGGAAAGTGCCTGGTGCCTCTTGCGCAGCTCGGACAGGTGGGAGCTCAGGGTCATGCGTTCCTCCTTCTCAGCAAACGGTCCGACTCGGAAGTAAACCACGGATTGCATGGCTTGTCACCCGAACCGGGCCGGCGCGCACCGGCGTCGGCGCCCGGGCGCCCGTCGCGACGGGCGCGCTAGATCCGGCGAGGCGCAAGGTCCGCGTCGCCACGCAGAACCGCCCTCGCCGCCTCGGTGTACGCGTCGCCGCCGACCGCGCCCGCCGCTTCGTGCAGCGTGAGCGGCGCCAGCAGCGTCAGCGGCGCGTGCGATCCCTTGCGCGCGCGCAGCAGGATCCGCTCCGCGGGGCGCCCGGCGCGCGGCGCCACCGGCAGGACCTCGACCGCCCCGGCCCTGCCGGCGAGCGCGGCGAGAATCTCGCCCAGGCGCGGCGCAAGATGGATCAGCGCCAGCGTCCCGCCGGGAGCGAGCCGGCGCAATCCGGCGTCGATCCAGTCCGCAAGCCCCGCCTCGGCCTCGCGCAGCGCGCGGTCGCGCCCGGCGTCCCCGGCCGGCGTCGCGCTCGCCGGGTGAAACGGCGGGTTCATCACGGCCAGATCGAATTCGAGCGCGCGCAGCGCGGCGGGCGGGCGGCGGATGTCGCCGTCGTGGATCTGCACCGCGACGCCGTTCGCGGCGGCGTTGCGCCGGGCGAGGTCGGCGTAGGCGGGCTGCGCCTCCAGACCGTGCAGCTCCAGCCCGGGCGTGCGGGCGGCGAGGCACAGCGCCACCGTCCCGACCCCGCAGCCGAGATCGAGCGCGCGCTGACCCGCGCGGGCCGGCGCAAACGCCGCGAGCAGCACCGGGTCGATCGCGGCGCGATAGCCGCGGCGCGGCTGGAGCAGGGTCAGCCGGCCGCCCAGGAACGCATCCCGGGTCAGCCCGTCTCCGGCGGCGCCGGTCACGGCACGAGACCGTCCACCGCGTTGTCAGCCAGCACCGAGCGCGCGCGAAAGGCGTCGCGGTCGGCGACGGCGAGCCGGCGCGGGAACGCGCCGATGCCGCCTTCGAGCACGCTCATGTGGACGTCCAGAACGAAGCAGTCTATACCCTCGCCGCGCAACAGGGCGGTGGAGAAGGCAATGATCGTCGGATCCGTCGAGCGCAGGATTACCTTCATGTTCGGCAGCCTAGCGATCCGTCCGCACCCGGTCGAGGGGCCAAGGACATGAACACGAACCTGCGCGTCGGACCTTCGGCGGACACGCCGGTCGAGCGCCTGCAGGCCGCGCTCGCCGCCGACATGGACGCGGTCAACGCGCTGATCCGCGCCCGCATGGCCAGCGAGCACGCGCCCCGGATTCCCGAGGTGACCGCGCATCTGGTCGAGGCCGGCGGCAAGCGGCTGCGCCCGCTGCTGACGCTCGCGGCCGCGCGGCTGTTCGGCTACGCCGGCGACGACCATGTCCGGCTGGCGGCGACGGTCGAGTTCATCCACACCGCGACGCTGCTGCACGACGACGTGGTCGACGAAAGCGCGCGCCGCCGCGGCCGGCCGACGGCGAACCTCCTGTGGGACAACAAGTCGAGCGTGCTGGTGGGGGACTACCTGTTCGCCCGCGCGTTCCAGCTGATGGTCGAGACCGGGAACCTGCGGGTGCTCGGCATCCTGTCGAACGCCGCCGCCGAGATCGCCGAGGGCGAGGTGCTGCAGCTGACCGCCGCGGCCAGCCTGCAGACCGGCGAGGCGGTCTACATGCAGGTGATCCGCGGCAAGACCGCGGCGCTGTTCGCGGCGGCGACCGAGGTGGGGGCGGTGATCGCGGGCGCGGACGATGCGCGGGTCGCGGCGCTCGCGGCCTACGGCGACGCGCTGGGCGTCAGTTTCCAGATCGCCGACGACCTGCTCGACTATGGCGGGGTGAGCGCAAGTCTCGGCAAGAACGTCGGCGACGACTTCCGCGAGCGCAAGATGTCGCTGCCGGTGATCCGCGCCGTGGCGCAGGCGGACGACGCCGAGCGCGCCTTCTGGCGGCGGGTCATCGAGAAGGGCGAGCAGGGCGAGGGCGACCTGGCGCAGGCGATCGCGATCATGGACCGGCGCGGCAGCCTCGACAGCACCCGCGCCACCGCCCGCGCCGAGGCGGCCCGCGCCCGCGCCGCGCTGGCGCCGCTGCCCGACGGTCCGCTGACGCGGAGTCTGGACGATCTCGCCGATTTCGTGGTCGCCCGGCTGGCGTGAGTCATCCTGTGGCGATGTCGCCGGGCGGCGGCGGGGCGGCTGGGATCGCAGGGTCGCCGGTCGATCCGGGCGCGCCTGTTGACGCCGGCGGCCCGGGGCGAGGCATGGCGGGAGTTGTCGGCCCGGCAGCGGGCGGCGGCGCGCAGGCGCTGGTTGCCGGCCCGGCGGAAGGCGACGCCGCGGCTCTTGCCGGAGGCGCGGGCGGTCGGGGCGACGCCGGCCTCGGCGGCGAGCTGGGCCCCGGTCTGGAAGCGGGCGCCGCCGTCGCCGAACTCGGCGAGGATCGCTGCTGCGTCGATGCGGGCGGCGCGCGGGACGGACATGGCGATGCGGCCGTCGGGCAGGTCGGCGACGGCGCGCTCGATGCGGCTGGAGAGGCCCGCGGATCCTGGCGACGAGGGCGGCGAGCGGGGCGGAGAGGGCGCGGACGAGCTCGCCGCTGGCCTCGGCCTCGCCGGCGAGGCCCGTCGGGGCGGCCTGCAGCCGGGCGAGCGGGTGTTCGGGGCGGCGCCGGCCCGGGTGGCGGCGCCGGGCGAGGAAGGCGGCCAGGCGCTTCGGCCCGAGGCGGCGCGCCCTCGGGGGTGGGGAGGCGGGCCCGGAAGGCGAGGGCGATCGGGCTGTCGATCTCGGCGAAGATCGCGGCGGCGCCGGGCCGGCAGCCGTCGAGCAGGCTCCCGAGCTGGTTGGCTAGACGGACGCGGGCGGCGACGAGGTCGTCGCGGCCGCGGACCATGGTGCGCAGCGCCTTGATCGCGTCGGAGATCGGGGCCCGCGGCGCGGAGCGGCGGCCGTCGGCGCGCAGGATGTCGGCGAGCATGGCGGCGTCGCCGGGATCGGACTTCGCCCGGGCCGCGCGGTGGCGCGGGCGGCCGGCCTTCACGACGTTCGGGTGGATCGGCGCGACGGGATGACCGTAGATTCACAAACCAAGTGCGACACCGGCTATCTCCGGGGCCGCCATGG
>CAYTMB010000247.1:0-4180 GCA_964438465.1 uncultured Rhodovulum sp.
ACCGGGTCGCGGGCGGCGATGATCGCGCGCATCCGCGCCTCGATGGTGGCGAGATCGTCGGGCGTGAACGGCTCGGCGCGGTCGAAGTCGTAGTACCAGCCGTTCTCGATCACCGGGCCGATGGTGACCTTGGTCTCGGGCCACAGCTCCTGCACGGCGCGGGCCATGATATGGGCGCAGTCGTGGCGGATCAGTTCGAGCGCCGGCGCCTCGTCGCGGGCGGTGACGATGGCGAGGCGGCTGTCCTCGAGGATCGGCTGGCTGAGGTCGGACAGCCGGCCGTCGATGACGCAGGCGAAGGCGGCCTTGCCGAGCGATTTCGAGATGTCGGCGGCGATCTCGGCCCCGGTGACGCCGGCGGCGTAGCCGCGGACCGCGCCGTCGGGCAGCGTGATCGAGATCTGGCGCAGGTCGGTCGCGGATGCGGTCATGTCGGTCTCCCTTTGGGTTTGGCGCCTACCGCGCGCCCGGGTCGAAGGTGGCGATCCGCTAGAATGCTTTGGCGGGGCCGTCAAGACGCGCCCGTCCCGTCCCGTGGCCGCGCAGACTACTCCGTAACGCGCCGCGGGCGGTGCTTGTCGAGGCTGGTGGTGTTCGGCTTCTTGCGGCCCGAATAGGGGTTGTCGCCGCCGCGCACGAAGATGCGGATCGGCGTGCCCGGCATGTCGAAGTCGCGGCGCAGGCCGTTCACCAGGAAGCGCTTGTAGTCCTCGGGCAGCGCCTCGGGGATCGAGGCGAACAGCACGAAGGTCGGCGGCCGGGTCTTGGCCTGGGTCATGTAGCGCAGCTTCAGTCGCCGCCCGGACGGGGCGGGGGGCGGGTGGTCCGAGGTCTGCAGCGCCAGCCAGCGGTTCAGCCGCGCCGTCGAGATCCGGGTGTTCCAGACCGCATGGGCCTTGAGCACCGCCGCCTGCAGCCGGTCCAGCCCCTTGCCGGTCAAGGCCGAGACCATCACCATCGGCGCCCCGCGCAGCTGCGGCAACAGCCGGCCGAAGGCCTCGCGCAGGTCGTTCAGCTTGTGCGACTTGTCGTCCTCGAGGTCCCACTTGTTCACCGCGACCACCACGGCGCGGCCCTCGCGCTCGGCGAGATCGGCGATGCGCAGGTCCTGGCTCTCGAACGGGACCTGCACGTCGAGCAGCACGACGACGACCTCGGCGAACTTCACCGCGCGCAGGCCGTCCGAGACCGACAGCTTCTCGAGCTTCTCCTGGACCTTGGCCTTCTTGCGCATGCCGGCGGTGTCGAAGATGCGGAACGGCACGCCGCGCCAGTCGACGTTCACCGCGATGGCGTCGCGGGTGATGCCGGCCTCCGGGCCGGTCAGCAGCCGGTCCTCGCCGAGGATGGCGTTGACCAGCGTGGACTTGCCGGCGTTGGGCCGGCCGACCACGGCGATCTGGATCGGCCGGCCGGGCGGCAGCAGCGCGCCCTCGCCCTCCTCGTCGACGCGGTCGTCGATGCGCTCGTCGACGTCGACGTCGACGATGGCCTGCGAGCCCTCGAAGGCCTCGGCCACCGGCTCCAGCGCGCGCATCAGGTCGTCCATGCCCTGGCCGTGCTCGGCCGACAGCGCCACCGGTTCGCCGAGGCCGAGGCCGAACGAATCGTAGTAGCCGGCGTCGGCGGCGCGGCCCTCGGTCTTGTTGGCGACGAGGATCACCCTTGCGGCGCGCTTGCGCAGCAGCTCGGCCAGCATCTTGTCGGTGGAGGTGACGCCGACGCGGGCGTCGATCAGGAACAGGCAGACGTCGGCGAGATCGACCGCGCGCTCGGTCAGCGCCCGCATCCGGCCCTGCAGGCTCTCGTCGGTGGCCTCCTCCAGCCCGGCGGTGTCGATCACGGTGAAGCGCAGCGGTCCGAGCCGGCCGTTGCCCTCGCGCAGGTCGCGGGTCACGCCGGGCTGGTCGTCGACCAGCGCGAGGCGGCGGCCGACGAGACGGTTGAACAGCGTCGACTTGCCCACGTTGGGCCGGCCGATGATGGCGAGCGTGAAGGACATGATACCTCGGCCTGTGCGGCGACCCGCCCTGTTAGCCGAGGCGGCGGCTATTGGAAAGCGAGAAGCCGTCCGTCGCGGGTCACGACATACATCACCCCGCGCGCGATGGCCGGCGGCGCCGCGGCCCCCCCGGGCAGCGCCACGGTTCCGAGCGGCGCGCCGTCGACGGGCGAGAACGACCGCAGCAGCCCGTCCGAGGAGGCCGTCCAGAGCCGGCCGCCGGCCAGCAGCGGGCCGTGATGGGCGTTGGCCTCGCGGCGCTTGTCGTCGGGATATTCGGGGAGCTGGGTCAGCCAGATCAGCTCGCCCGTGGCCGCGTCCACCCGCACCAGCGCGCCCTGGTCCGACAGCAGGAACACCGAGCCGCCGACCGGCCAGGCCGGGCCGAAGGCGCCCTCGGCGATGGTCCAGTGGCGCTCGCCGGTGGTGCGGTCGAGCGAGATGGTGCGGCCCGACTGGTTCGAGGCGTAGATGGTGGCGCCGTCGATCACCGGATCGCCGGTGATGTCGCTGATGCGGTTGCGCACCAGCTCGCGCCGGCCGCCGGTGACCGCGGTGCCCCAGACCTGCAGGCCGTTGCGCGCGAGCACGCCCAGCACCTCGCCGGAGATGAACGGGATCACCACCAGCTGCCCGTCGGCCGCGGGCGAGGCGCCGCCGAACACGCCGGCGCCGCCGGTGCCCTGCACCCGCCAGAGGATCGCGCCGTCGCCGGCCGAGAAGGCGTAGGCGGTGTCGTTGCGCGCCACGACATAGACCCGGCCGTCGGCGACGGTGGGGGCGGCGCGGATCGGCGCGTCCAGCGTCTCGCGCCAGTATTCGCCGCCGGTGGCGGGATTGAGCGCCATGACCTCGCCGAAGCCGGTGGTCACGAACAGCACGCCGCCCGCTTCGGCCATGCCGCCGCCGGAGCCGCTGTCGGGGCGCTGGCCTTCGGGCGCGAGGCTGCGGCGCCAGGCCAGCTGGCCCTGGGTGGTGAAGGCCGAGAGCTGCGCCGCGGCGTCGAGGGTGAACACCAGCCCGCCCGCGACGATCGGCGCGCTGATCAGCCGGCTGCGCCGGCCGCTGCCGGCGCCGATGTCGACGCTCCAGATCTGCTGCGGGGTCTGGGAGAAGGCGACATGCAGGTGGCGGCCGTTCGCGGCGCCGTTGCGGTGGCTCCAGTCGGCGTTCACCACCGCCGCCGGCAGCGCCAGCGGGCGGGCGACGGCCGAGGCGACCGGGGCGGCGTCGGGCCGGATCTCGATGCGCTCGCCGGGCAGGAGCGCTTCGCGCTCCTGGCAGCCGGCCAGCAGCAGGAGGGCGAGGCCGAGGAGCGGCGCGGCTCGGAACGCGCGGGCGATGTCCGGCATGATCGGCGTCCTTTCCTGCCCCGCGTCCGCGCCGTCCGCCTCAGCCGCCCGACACGGGGGCGGCGGGGGCCGCGGGCAGGGCGCCGCCGGCGGCGACGATGAGCTGGCCGGCGCGGCCGCGCAGCCCTTCGGGCGCCTCCGGCGCCGCGACGATGGCCTCGAGGTCGGCCAGCGCCGCGGCGGCGTCGCCGGTCTCCAGCCGCAGCAGCGCGCGCTGTTCGAGCGCGAGCAGGCGGTAGGGCGCGCCGTCGGCGGCGAGGGCGTCGAGCGCGCCCAGGCGCTCGGACGCGGCGAGGTCGGGGCCGAGCACCATCACCCGCTGCAGCGCCGCCAGCGCGCGGTGGAGCTCGGGCGCGGCGCCGTCGGCGGCGACGGCGGCGAGGATCGCGGCGGCGCCCGGGCGGTCGCCGGCTTCGAGCAGCGCGCCGGCTTCGGCGAAGCGCGCGACCGAGGCGGCCGGGCCGGCGCCCAGCGTGTCGAGCGCCGCGGCGCGGGCGGTCGGGTCGCTGGTTTCGAGGGCGGTGCGCAGCGCGTCGCCGGTCGCCTCGGCGGCGGCGCGGTCGCGCGCCTTGCTCCATTCGTGCCAGACGGCGCCGCCGATCAGCACGAGGACGACCGCGGCGATCAGCCAGCCATAGCGGCTGAGGGTCCGGTAGAGCCGCTCGCGGCGGACCTCTTCGGACACTTCGCTGATGAAGGAATCACTCTCGCTCACGCGCATTCTCCGCAGGCCGGCGCGCGTGGGTATATCGTCCGGGTCCGGTGGCGCCAAGGGCGATCCCCGGCGGCGCCGCGCGGCCGGGGGCGCAGGGCGGGGACGGCGTGC